>DATHQA010000153.1:0-15177 GCA_035483375.1 Rhizomicrobium sp.
AATTCCCTGCGCCAGGAATTGCAGCAGACCAAATCGCGCCTCGAAACGGCAGAGAAAGCAGCGGATCAGGATTATCTCCTGCCGCTCATGAACCGGCGCGCCTTCGTGCGCGAGTTGACGCGCTATATCGGATTCTCCGACCGCTACGGCACGCCATCGAGTCTCGTCTATTTCGATCTCGATGATTTCAAGGCGATCAACGACACTTATGGCCATGCGGGCGGCGATGCGGTGTTGAAGCATTTTGCCGAAACGCTGAGCAAAAATATCCGCGACAGCGATTTGGTGGCGCGGCTCGGCGGTGATGAATTCGGCGTGCTGCTTTCGCATGCAACGCAGGAACAGGCCTACAAGAAAGCGGATTCGCTCGCGGAGAAATTGCGCGCGACGCCTACGGATTATAACGGGCAGAAAATCTCCTGCACGTTTTCCTATGGTGCGTTCGAACTGCATCCGGGCGAAAGCGCGGACACCGCCATGGCGCGCGCCGACGAAGCGATGTACGCGCACAAACGCGGCGGCACTCGGTAATTTTACGCGATGATATCCGGCAGCAGCGCGTTCTCGATGTGCGAGATCTGATCCCTAAGCGCGAGCTTGCGTTTCTTGAGCCGCGTGAGTTGGATTTGATCGGAAACGCCTTGCTCGTCCATCGCGGAGATGGCGGTGTCGAGATCGCGGTGCTCCTTCAAAAGCCCCACGAGTCTTAGCCGCAATGTCGATTCCTCACCCGGGGTCATCCGTCGGAAATCCCACTCTTTTTCCCGATTCGAGGGTTTTGCAAACCCGTCCCTCCCGCGCCGTTCAGGGAACTCAATTTGCCAGATTTTTCGGCATTAATCTTGGTAAATCGCAGCTAGGCATAAATACAAGAATTTCGTGACAGACGCCCCGGTTGGTGTTTTAATTCCGTCTCCGATTAGCAATGAGGTGCGACTGATGGCACTGCAAGGGCATATCACGGAACTCTCCGACAAACACAGACGCCTTGAACAACTCATCGAATCCGAGATGGCCCACCCCGATTGGGACGAAGTCCGGGTGGCGGCCATGAAAAAAGAAAAACTCCGCATCAAAGACGAATTGGAAAGACTGCGAAGCAGTCTCCACTAAAGTTTCACCGCGGATCATTCCGCGGGCTGCAGCGCTGCGCGTTGAAGCATGGCGAAGAAGATCGCCATCGCGCCCAGTTCACACAATGCTGCTGCGAAGAATGCGGCGCCCGGGAAATAGAACGGTGCGGCGGCACTCGTGAAATAGCCGAACAGATGCGGCAGCATAACGAGCGCCACGATCGCAGTCAGACTGTTGACGCTGGCAAGCGCGCCCTGCAATTCGCCTTGTTGATCTGGCGCCACCTGTTTCGACATGATTGCGTTGAGTGCCGGGCCAGCAAGTCCGCTCAGGCACCAGATCGCCATCCATGCGTACATCATCCAGCCTTGCGTCGCATAGGCGTAGCCGAAAAATCCCACGGCGGAGCAAGCAAGCCCGAAATAGACAGCGGGCGCCTCGCCAATGCGCGGAATGACAATGCGCGTGAGAAATCCGAACACGATCGAAATGCCCGCGCCCACCGCCATGAGCGAATAACCCACTTCCGCCGGCGTCCAATGGAATTTCAGCATCACGTAATAGGACCAGATAGACGGATTCGCGGCATGGGCGAGCTGCATCAGGACCACGACGCCGATCATGCCCACGACCATGGGATAATGTTTGAGGGGCGCCAGCGGCGTCAGCGGATTGGTGCGCCACCATTCGAACATGCGCCTGCGTGAAGGCGGCAGCGATTCCTTCAGCACGATGAGACCGTAAAGCGCGTTGCAGACGGAAAGCGCGGCGGAAACATAGAACGGCGTTCGCGGCCCGAAATATTGGCCAATGACGCCGCCCAGCGCCGGCCCCAGGATAAAACCCAATCCGAACGCTGCACCCGTAAGCCCGAAATTCGCCGCGCGTTTTTCCGGCGGACTGACATCGGCGATATAGGCGTTCACGGTCGAATAGGATGCACCCGCAGCACCCGACAGAAACCGCCCGATGAACAGCCACGCGATCGTGGGCGCCAAGCCCGTGATCACATAGTCGACGCCCAGCGCCAGCAACGACAGGATCAGCACAGGTCTGCGCCCGAAACGGTCGCTGAGATTCCCGATAAGTGGCGCGCAAAGAAATTGCATCAACGCATAGACGAACAACAGCCAGCTTCCCCAAACCGCCGCTTCGCTGAGGCCCTGGTGGGTCAGCTGGACGATAAGCTTGGGTGTGACGGGAATGATGATGCCAAGCCCGATCGTGTCGACGAGCATCGTGATGAAGATGAAGGCGAGGGCGTGCTTGCTCGGCGCTTCGTTGGTCATGGCAAGGCGCTCGCCATTTCACGCAGCTTGAATTTCTGGATCTTGCCCGTGGAGGTCTTCGGCAATTCGCAGAACACGACGTGGCGCGGGCATTTGTAACGGGCGAGGTTTGCGCGGCACCATGCGATGAGGTCGTCGGCAGTGATATGATCCTGCCCTGTCTTGCATTCGACGAACGCGCACGGCGTTTCGCCCCATTTCTCGTCGGGCTTGGCGACGACCGCGACGAACATCACGGCGGGGTGCTTGTTGAGCGTGTCTTCCACTTCGATGGACGAGATATTCTCGCCGCCGGAAATGATGATGTCCTTCGAACGGTCTTTCAGCTGCACATAACCGTCCGGATGCAACACGCCTAGATCGCCGGAATGGAACCAGCCGTCCGCGAAGGCTTCCTGCGTCGCCTTGGGATTTTTCAGATAGCCCTTCATCACGATATTGCCGCGGAACATCACTTCGCCGATGGTTTCGCCGTCCGCGGGCACGGTTTCCATCGTTTCCGGGTCCATCACGGTCAGCGCATCAAGCGCGTGATAACGCACGCCTTGCCGGGCTTTCTTCGCCGCGCGCGGGCCTTTGTCCAATTCATCCCATGCCGCTTTCCATTCGTTCACGACAGCGGGGCCATAGGTCTCTGTGAGGCCATAAACATGCGTGACGTTGAAGCCTGCTTCCGTCATCGCGGCGAGCACGGCTTCGGGCGGCGGGGCCGCCGCGGTGATGAATTCGATACGCCGCGTGAAAGGACGCTTTTCTTCTTCCGTCGCGTTCAGCAGTGCAGACATCACGATGGGCGCGCCGCACATGTGGGTGATCCCATGCTCCGCAATCGCGTCATAGACCATGCGCGCACGCACCCAGCGCAGGCACACATGCGTACCCGCCACGACCGAAAGCGTCCATGGAAAACACCAGCCATTGCAGTGGAACATAGGCAGCGTCCACAGATAGACCGGATGTTTGCCGAGGCCCGCAGCAAGAACGTTGCCATATCCCATGAGCGCCGCGCCGCGATGATGGAACACGACGCCTTTGGGATTGCCCGTCGTGCCGGATGTGTAGTTCAGCGCAATCGCGTTCCATTCATCGTCGGGATAATGCCATTCGAAATCGGCATCGCCGCCTGCGACGAAATCCTCGTAATCCTGCGTGCCGACGAACTCGCCCGTTTGCGGGAATTCGCGGTCGTCGTAATCGATGACGAGCGGCTTCACTTTGGCGAGCGTCAGCGCCTGTTTGATCGTGGACGCGAATTCGCGGTCCGTAATGAGCACCTTCGCATCGCCGTGATCCAGCATGAAGGCGATGGCCGCTGCATCAAGGCGCGTGTTGAGCGTATTGAGCACGCCGCCCGTCATCGGCACACCGTAATGCGCCTCCAGCATGGGCGGCGTATTCGCAAGCATGACGGCGACGGAATCGCCTTTCTTCACGCCCGCACGCGTCAGGGCCGACGCAAGTTTGCGCGAACGCGTATAATAATCTGCGTATGTGAAGCGCTGCGTGCCGTGCACGATGGCGATCCGTTCGGGAAACACGGCGGCTGCGCGCTCCAGAAACGATAGCGGCGTCAGCGGTTGATAATTCGCCGCATTGCGGTCGAGATCACGGTCGTAAGGCGATTGCGTTTTCGCTTTGAACAGATGCGGCGCGTGCCGCGCCGCGTCCGCCGTTTTGCGCGGCGCGATGGCTTTCCTGGGGCGCGCGGCAGGCACACGTTTGGCGGTGACGCGCTTGGGCGCACGCTTCGCCGCCGGTTTCGGCGCAGGCTTCGCGATCGTCGGTTTCTTTTTCTTGGGCGCTTGTTTCGCGCGTTTGACAGCCCGCTTCGTTTTACGCTTCGCCATAGCCAGCTTGGTTTTGAAATCGCGCGCGAACGCTAATGAAAGGCCCCGCACGCGGCAAGCATGGACGGGTGCGAAACGCGGGTGTTATCGTCACGGCGGGATAATCGTGAGGGGCGAAATTGAGCGGTTCTATCGATCCGACGCATGAGCAATTCAGAGCGTTCATGCAAGCGCCGCAGGACACGCCTATTCACATGCTCAATCTCATCCGCCTGCGCGCTGTGGCCGCCTATCCGCCCGATCACCCGAACCACGGCAAAGGCATGACGGGGCTCGATGCCTATCGCGCCTATGGCCGTGCATCGGCGAAGGTGTTTGCGCGCGTGGGCGGGCGGCAGGCCTGGATGGGGCGGCCGGAAACCGTCGTCATCGGGCCGGAGGTGGAGCATTGGGATCTCGCCTTCGTCGCGGAATATCCGAACGCGCTCGCCTTCGCCGAAATGGTGCGCGATCCCGATTACAAAGAACATGTCAAACATCGCCAGGCCGCGGTCGAGGACAGCCGTTTGATCCGCATGCTGCCGCTTTCGCCGGGCGCGGGATTCGGCGAAACGTGACACCGCTATTTGCGGCAGGCCCGCGCGTTGCTAGGTAGACGCGCGGTTGCCGGAATCACATGATGCAAAACGAAGCCACGCGCACAGGCCCGTTCCATGCGCTCTATTTCTGGCTCATGCGCCAGGCAGCGGGCCCGCACGCCTGGGCGATGATGGCGGTTGTGGCATTTGCCGAAGCATCGTTCTTTCCCATTCCGCCGGATTTCATGCTGGTGCCGATGGTGCTCGCCAATCGCCGCCGCGCCTTTCTTGTGGCCGGATGGTGCACGTTGTGGTCCGTGCTGGGCGGCGCGCTCGGTTATCTCATCGGCGCAACGCTGTTCGATACGGTTGGAAAGTGGCTCATCCATGTCTATGGCATGGGCGGCGGGATCGAGGCATTTCGCGCGGCCTATGCACGCTACGGCTATTGGATCATGGTGCAGGGCTTGACGCCCATTCCTTATAAGCTTGTCACCATCGCGTCGGGCTTCGCAGGATTCAATTTCGCGCTGTTCATGCTGTTTTCGGCGATCACGCGCAGCGCGCGCTTTTTCGCCGAGACGGCGTTGCTCTATATCTTCGGCGAGCCCGTGCGCCTTTTCATCGAGAAATATCTCGAAATCGTGCTGATCACGTTTCTGGCGCTCATCGTCGCCGGATTCTTGATCGTGCGGTACTTGTTTTAATTACTCGACGGATTCTTCGTCCACCGTTTCCGCAATCGGCATCAGTGTTTCGCCTTGCCTGCCCGTTTTCTTTGCCGCGCGTTCGATGCGTTGGCTGATACGCGCGACCGCGAGATCGAGTTCGAGCTGCGAACACAGGCCGAGCGTCACGGGATCCACAGCCTTGATGTTCTGTGCGTTCCAGTGCGAGCGCTCGCGGATCTTCTGGATCGTCGCTTTCGTCGTGCCGATGAGCTTGATGATGTCGGGATCGCTGAACTCCGGATGGTTGCGCAGGATCCAATAGACCGCATCGGGCTTGTCCTGCCGCTTGGAGACGGGCGTGTAGCGCGGCGCCTTCTTCACCTTCACGGACGGCATCTTGTATTTCGGCGGCGCCATTTTGAGGCGCAGCTTCGGGTTCTTCTCGGCGGCTTCGATCTGCTCGCGCGTGAGCTGGCCGGAGGAGACGGGATCCTGGCCTTTGATGCCCTTCGCCACATCCTCGTCGGCGATGCCCTTCACTTCGAGCGGGTGCAGGCCGCAGAAATCGGCGATCTGCTCGAAGGTGAGGGAGGTGTTGTCGACGAGCCAGACGGCGGTCGCTTTCGGCATAAGCGGTTTATCGGCCATGGTTTTTTCCTTCCCGGGCAGGGCTCTCCGCCCCGTCCTTCGCTCGATCCCAGATTGTCGAGGAAGGCGGGTCTTTTAGCGGGTTGAGGCGGCGGAGGGAAGGAAATTCTAGCTGAGGACGCGCGGCAGGTCGCGCCTGCCGTCGACGATGCGCCAGACGATGATGCCATGGCCACTGGCTTGTGGTTCATAAATGATGATCCAAGGCTATACAGAGAAAGTACGTGGCGAGCCGTCCAACTGCGTTTGAATGCGTCCGAGCAAAGGCCTGTCCGCGAGATTCTCAAGCGTGCGCTCGATGCGTTTCAGCACGGCTTCTGCGCGCTGCACGCCACTGTCGGATGCGATGTAATCGAACAGGTCTTCAAGGTCGCGTTCAGCCTGGAGTGATTTGGTAAATACCGAACGAGCCAAGCTATTTCCGTTCGGCTTTCTTCGAATGCCTAGCTCATCCCTCAAACACGATCTCGCCAATGGATTTCGTCGAGGTTTTGCCTTTAGCGATTTCAGCGCGCGATTGTTTTATCGAGGTGTTCAATGCCGCGCGATTGCGCGCGATATAGGAATCGACGTCGCTTGAATGACGCTCGTCATCCTCGATGGCGATATCGGGGCTGGCGGATTTCTTCGCTGCGGCGTGTTTGTTCGTCGTGGTTCTTTGTAGCACGAAATTCTTTTTGTCTAAAAGAAAACCGCTAGATCATCAGTAAAATCTTCCCGATATGGGCGGATTTCGCCATGCGGGCATGGGCGGATTGGGCGTCGGCGAGCGGGAAAATGTGATCCACGACGGGCCTGATCTTGCCTGCTTCAATGAGCGGCCAGACTTCGCGGGTGAGTGCCGCGCGGATCGTGCCTTTTTCCTCGTTGGAGCGGGCGCGCAAGGTTGTCGCCATAAGCGAGAGCCGTTTCATGAGCATCGGCGCGAAATTGACGGTCGCACTCATGCCGCTTTGATAGGCGATGTTGACGATGCGTCCCCAGATCGTGGCGGCGGAGAAATTGCGCTGGATATAGTCGCCGCCGACCATGTCAAGAATCACATCGACGCCGCGCCCGCCCGTTTGCTCTTTCACGACCGCGACGAAATCCTCGTCGCGGTAATTGATCGCGCGCGTGGCGCCCAGTTTCTCGCATGCCTCGCATTTTTCCTTGCTGCCCGCGGTCGTAAACACCTCGTGTCCGCGCGCGGCGCAGAGTTGGATCGCCGCCGTGCCGATGCCGCTCGATCCGCCATGGATGAGCACGCTTTCGCCGGGCTTCAACCGTGCTGCCTCCATGAGATTCGCCCACACCGTGAAATGCACTTCGGGCAACGCCGCTGCATCGATAAGCGAGACGCCTTTCGGCACAGGCAACACGCACAAAGCGGAAACCGCCACGAATTGCGCATAACCGCCGCCCGCGAGCAGCGCGCAGACCTTATCGCCGATGCTGAACCCCGCGACATTTTCGCCCAATGCCTCGATGGTGCCGGACACTTCCAGTCCCAGCGTTTCAGGCGCACCCGGCGGCGGCGGATAGGCGCCGCGCGCCTGAATGAGATCGGCGTGATTCACGCCCGCAGCCGCAACCTCGATGAGCACTTCGCCCGCGCGCGGGACCGGCTGCGCGATATCGTCAATGACGAGACTGTAATCCGCGCCGGGATTTTTGATGCTGACGGCTTTCATTGTTGCTCCGTTTTGGCCTTGCGTGATCTGCGCATTTTAAGAAACATTAACGCCGCAAGCGATGGACGCAAGATTATGGCAATCGATCCCGAAGAATTGCTGCCGAAAAAGAAAATGCCGGAAATCGTTCCGGGACAGGATCTTTCCGCATTTTCCGAACATGAACTTTCGCTGCGCATCGAAATGCTGAATGATGAAATCGCGCGTCACAAAGATGCGATCAAGTCGCGTCAGGCCACAAAGCTTGCCGCGGATAGTTTTTTCAAGCGCTGATCTCATTTTATATTCACCAATAACGGAAGACACAAAACGTTCATCTTGCGCGCAGCGTACGAATTGATAGCCTCTGCCCACATCGACATTCGGGGCCGGCACATGACGAATAAAAGCGACGGGATTTCGCGCGAGCACGATCTTAACGAATTCGTCGGCTCCGCGATGTTCTCGCGCACTTTCGACGAGGGCATGGCGCTTGTCGAGGAAACCGCGCGTTATCTCGACGGACGCGGGCGTCAGGAAGCGAACGATCTGCCGCGCCGCGCCGCGATGCTTTATGCGGGCGAAAGCATGCGCGTGACGACGCGATTGATGCAGGCAGCAAGCTGGCTTCTCGTGCAGCGCGCCGTACATGAAGGCGAAATGAGCGCCGCCGATGCATCGAGTGACCGTTATCGTCTGGGCTCGAAGGAAATCTGTTTCGGCGGGCGCAGCGATGGCCTCGAATTGTTGCCGCAGACTTTGTGCGATCTTCTCGAACGCAGCGACAATCTCTATCGCCGCATCGCGCGTCTCGATGACGAATTGTTCGGAAGCGCCAAGCGCGAATCCGCCGTACACGGACAAATCAATCTGCTGGAACAGGCGTTCAGCGAAGCGTCGTCGGCCTGACTACTACTTCACGAAATCCTTGAACTTCTTGTTGAAGCGCGTGAGGCGTCCGCCGCGGTCGATGAGCTGCTGCTGGCCGCCCGTCCAGGCCGGATGGGTCGAGGGATCGATATCGAGCGTCAGCTTCCCGCCGGCTTCGCCCCAGGTCGTGCGCGTGCGATAGGTCGAGCCATCGTTCAGGACGACATCGACAAAGTGATAATCGGGGTGGATGCCCTTTTTCATCGCGGAAAAACCTCTGGCCCGGCGTGGGCGCGGCTTATAGGAGATCGTCCCCGGCCTGACAAGCGGCGCGGCATCGCCGTCCCTTAACGGGCGGCCGTCGCGCCTTATATTAGGTCACGGAACCGAAGCGGCGGATCATGGCGCAGGGCGAGGACTATACGGCGGAAATGGCCCGGGTGGCGGCGGGCAGGCAAAAGGCGAGGGACCTCTCGCCCCTGCGTCGGTTGCTGCCGTTCCTGCGGCCCTACCGCGCTCCCATCGGCGTGGCGCTTGTGGCGCTTGTCTGTTCCTCGACTGCGAGCCTGCTCATCCCGCCCGCTCTTGGCCGGCTTGTGCAGAACGGCTTCAACGAGGCGTTCGCCTCCCATATCGATGAGTATTTCTTTCCGCTCATCGCCATCGCGGTCGCGCTCGCGATTGCGACGGGTGTGCGCTTCTATTTCGTGACCTGGCTCGGCGAGCGCGTCGTCGCCGATATCCGCAAGGCCGTGTTCGATCATGTGATCGGCCTCACGCCCGCCTTCTTCGAAGTGACGCGCACGGGCGAAGTGCTCTCGCGCATGACGGCGGATACGACGCTTATTCAGACCGTCGTGGGATCGAGCGCCTCAGTCGCGATGCGCAATGTCGTGATGCTTTCGGGCGCGCTCGTGCTCCTGTTCGTCACGAGCACGAAGCTCACGGGATTGGTGTTCGGCATTGTCGTGCTCGTGCTGTTGCCGCTGATCCTGTTCGGGCGCTGGGTGCGCACGCTTTCGCGCAAGAGCCAGGACCGTCTTGCCGACACGAGCGCACGCGCGAGCGAAACGCTCAATGCGATCCAGACCGTGCAGGCCTTCACGCGCGAGGCGGCGGAGCGGCTGTTGTTCGGCAAGACGGTCGAAAGCACCTTCGATGTCGCGGTGGCGCGTACGCGGGCGCGTGCCGTAATGACGACGGTCGTGATGGCGGCGGTGGCGTGTTGTGTCGTCGGCGTATTCTGGGTCGGCGCGCATGATGTCGTCGCGCATCGCATGACGGTCGGCAGGCTCACGCAATTTGCGGGTTATGCGCTCATCTTCGTCACGGGCATGGGTTCGATCAGCGACACCTATGGCGATCTGCAACGGGCGGCGGGCGCGTCGGAGCGGCTCACCGAATTGCTTACGATCGAGCCGGAAGTGTGCGTGCCTGACCATCCGATGCTGTTGCCCGCGCGTGCGAGCGGCGGCGTGCAATTCGATCATGTGACATTCCGCTATCCCGCGCGGCCCAATCAGGCAGCGCTCAATGGGTTCTCGCTGAAGGTTTTGCCGGGCGAAACGGTGGCGCTTGTCGGCCCGAGCGGGGCAGGCAAATCGACCGTATTTCAATTGCTGCTGCGGTTTTTCGATCCGCAATCAGGTACCATCCTATTCGATGGCATCGACATTTCGCGGCTCGATCCGTCCGATCTCCGGCGCAACGTCGCCATCGTGGCGCAGGATCCCGTCATCTTCTCCGGCACGATTGCGGACAACATCCGTTACGGGCGGCAGGAAGCTTCCGATGCCGAAGTCCATGCTGCCGCGGAGGCTTCCGCAGCGCTGGAATTCATCGAACGCCTGCCGCAAAGCTTCGACACGATTGTCGGCGAACGCGGCGCGACGCTCTCCGGCGGACAACGCCAGCGCATCGCGATTGCGCGCGCGATCCTCCGCAATGCGCCGCTGCTGTTGCTTGACGAGGCGACAAGCGCGCTCGATTCGGAGAATGAGCGTCTTGTGCAACACGGTCTCGACAATCTCATGGCGGGACGCACGACGATTGTGATTGCGCATCGTCTCGCCACGATCCAGCGGCTCAAGCGCATCGTCGTGATGGATCAGGGCCGCATCGTGGGCGAGGGCAGTCACGCCGAACTCGTCGCCAAAGGCGGGCTTTATGCGCGGCTTGCCGATTTGCAGTTTTCGAGCGCAAGAGCGTTAGCGGGGTAATTGAAATCAGCTCTCGTAAATCAAGGCGTACAAATAGCTTCTCAAATCGATCAGGTGCCTACCCCAATGAATTTTATAGTGATAACGCAGATGTTGCAGAGCACTTTCCTCTCCAAAGTGTTCCCAATACCACATTGCCGCTGACAAATCTTTCGCGATATCCGCAGCATCATCGTTGGCGTCGCCGACAGTGACCAGTTGTTCGAGGCCGCCTGATAAAAAAACATTTGGATAAAACCCTAGCTCAGGAAAATTTTCCCTGATCTTCTCGACATATTCTTTGTGGCGGAGCTTGGGTTCGTCGTCTGCGAATGTTGGCGATCCGTCTGGAATTTTCGTCGTGGCAAACTGAAGCTCATCAAGAACGTTAGCCAGTGTTTGCAGTCGAATTGAGGGAGCTAAAGGATTTCCGGTTATGAGATTGAGATATTTTTGCGCAGCAGATCTAACTGCATCCATCACGCGAGCTTCCTCTTCATCATCCGTTCAAGCACGCGGATCGGTGCGCGGTCGGGAGTACCCATCACGTCGATGTCGAGATGAAAGGTTTGTTCCAGCACATATTGGCCCGCAAGGGCCGCATGCATCACCTGATCGGTGAAACACAGCCATGTCGAGCCCGGCGGAAACGCGATTTCGATATGCGGCGAGTTCTTCTGATATTTCTCGTCGAGCTTCGCGCCATCATGCAGCCCGAGCATGAGGCTGTCGTAAGGCGCGCGCATCCCGCGCGTGACGCCGACAAGCGAAAGCAATAGCGATTTCGCCTGCACGGGTTCGTGGACATAGGGCAACAACTTCATCGCCATATCTTCGAATGGTTCGCCCACATGCCACAAGCGCGGCTCGCCATTCGGATTGACGTTCGAGAACAGGCGCAGGATTCGCCGCCCGCGCATCGGCCGCGTCGGGAATGCATCGACATGCAGCCGCGTGTCGTCATTGATCTTGGAATAGACGCGGCCTTCGATCTCGGCGGGGCGGTAGCTCGTGCGCGCGCGTTCGAGCACCCGTGTGTATCCGGGGAACAATTCGCCCATGAGCGCAATCGCCCCTTCGGCAAAACGCTGCATCATGCCGTTAAGGAGTTCGCGCTGTTTTCCTTGGGCGGCCGTGTGCTGGATGCGCCCATTTGGATCCATGCTGATGTTTTTCGCCTTGCCGTCCGACAGGGCAGGCGTCAGCAGCGATTTTTCATCTTCGGTCAATTCGAAGGCGAGCTTCGGGAAATAAATGACCTTGCCGTTTTCGAGGGCCGCCAGCGCCTCGCGCTTCTGCGCAGGCGAGAATGTGTCGCTTTCGAGCGTGTGAAGGATATCCATAGCCGCTCTATAGCGGTTTCACGCGAAACGATGAACCGCGAACACGATCACGAGATAGATGAGCCCCACAGGCGTGAGCAGGACAAGCGTCAGCGGCCACAAGCTCGAGCCAAGCCCCAACGCATAAAGACTGAACAGGAACAGGGGCGCCACGAAAATGAGCGGAATGAGCGCCGCGATGCGCCAAGCGCCGTGGAATGCGTAAGCAAGATAGGCTTGCAGAATCAGGTATGCGGGCACGGAAACCTGAAAAAGCCCTACTCCCAGAAGATTGAGCATGAAGGGGAAACGGCTGGACTAGGCTGCCTGTTCCACTTCGGGATCGCGCAGCACATAGCCGCGGCCCCAAACCGTCTCGATGTAATTGTCGCCCGCCGTCGCCGCCGCAAGTTTCTTGCGGAGCTTGCAGATGAAGACGTCGATGATCTTCAATTCAGGCTCGTCCATGCCGCCATAGAGGTGGTTCAGGAACATTTCCTTGGTCAGCGTGGTGCCTTTGCGGAGAGAGAGCAGCTCCAGCATCTGGTATTCCTTGCCGGTCAGATGCACGCGCGCGCTGTCCACTTCGACGGTCTTGGCATCGAGATTGACCGTGAGCTTGCCCGTCGTGATGACGGACTGGGAATGGCCCTTGGACCGGCGCACAACCGCCTGGATACGGGCGATCAGCTCGTCCTTGTGGAAGGGTTTGGTCATGTAGTCGTCGGCACCAAAGCCCAGCGCCTTGACCTTCGCTTCGACGATGGCGTTGCCGGAAAGGATCATGACCGGGGTCTGAACCTTGGCGAGGCGCAGGGATTTCAGCACCTCAAAGCCGCTCATATCCGGCAATTGCAGGTCGAGAACGACAATGTCGTAATCGTAAAGCTTACCGAGATCGATACCTTCTTCGCCCAAATCCGTTGTATAGACGTTGAAGCCTTCGCTCCTCAGCATTAATTCGATGCTGCGCGCCATCGCGCTATCGTCTTCGATCAGAAGAACACGCATTTCACGAGCCCCTTTGGCGCGGCAACCCTGCCCGCTTGGTTAACCGATTAGCGAACGGTAAGGGCAATTGGTTAACATCCGCTTTCCACGGCGCGCAAGGCTTCATGGCTTCCGAAGACCCCCTAATTCCCCATTAGGACTCAAGTTGGGACTTGACGCCCCATCTCCTTGATTCGATTTGTTAAGTTTACCGCGACTTAAATCCTTCCCTTCAAGATGTATTCGCTGGGGCCCGAAGACGGCCTCGTTTTAGGGATGCCGATGCGCGCGCTTCTCAAGGAAATAGAGGCTATTCCGCAATTTCGCCGCTTCGGCCGCGTGGCGCGGCTCGAAGGCCTTTTGGTCGAGGTGACGGGGGCCGCGGGCGCGATCAGCCTTGGCGGACAAGTTAAAATCACGGGCGCGGGCGGCAAACAGATCCCATGCGAAGTCGTCGGCTTCCGCGACGGACAGGCGCAGGCCATGCCGCTCGGCACGCTGGATGGCGTAACGCTCGGCGCGCGCGCGGAATTCGATGATCGCCCCGCCGTTGTATTCCCGTGTAGCGCCTGGCTCGGCCGTGTCGTCGATGCATTCGGCAAGCCGACGGATGGCAAAGGTCCGCTGCCGCAGGGCATGAATGCCTATCCCATCAAAGCCGCGCCGCCATCGGCACATTCGCGTGCGCGTCTCGGCGGCAAGCTCGATCTCGGTGTGCGCGCGCTCAATGCGTTCGCGACATGCTGCAAGGGACAGCGCATGGGAATCTTTGCAGGCTCCGGCGTCGGCAAATCGACTCTGCTTGCGATGCTCGCGCGCAATACCGATGCGGATGCGATTGTTATTGGATTGGTCGGCGAACGCGGCCGCGAACTAAAAGAATTTATCGAAGACGACCTCGGCGAAGAAGGATTGAAACGCAGTGTCGTCGTCGCCGCGACTTCGGATGAGCCCGCGCTTGTGCGCCGGCAGGCCGCTTATGTCGCGATGGCGGTTGCGGAACAACTTCGGGACCAGGGTTTGCATGTGCTGCTGTTGATGGACAGCGTGACCCGTTTTGCAATGGCACAGCGCGAGATCGGACTTTCGGCAGGCGAGCCGCCCGCGACCAAAGGTTATACGCCGACCGTGTTCGTGGAACTTCCGCGTTTGCTGGAGCGCGCGGGGCCGGGCCTTATGGGACAGCGCGGCAGCATCACGGGATTGTTCACCGTGCTTGTCGAAGGTGATGATCACAACGAACCCGTGGCCGATGCCGTGCGCGGCATCCTCGACGGCCATATCGTTCTGGAACGCGCGATTGCGGAACGCGGGCGATACCCCGCGATCAACGTGCTCAAATCGATTTCGCGCGCCATGCCGGGCTGCAACACACAGGACGAGCAGGCGATCGTCGCGCGCGCGCGGCTGCCGCTCGCGACCTATGACGACATGCAGGAACTTATTCGTCTCGGCGCGTACAAGGCCGGCACGAATCCGGAAGTGGACGGCGCGATCAAGCTGCATCCGCAGCTCGAAGCTTTCCTCACTCAAAGAAAAGACGAACGATCGAGGATTTCAGACGGCTATGCCGCGCTCGACCGCATCGTCAACGCGCAGAACGTTGGGGGTAGGGCATGAAACGGGCCGACACGCTTCTGCGCGTGAAGCGCTTCCGCGTCGAGGAATTGAAGCGCCGCATGGCGACGCTCGACCTCATGAAAGCCGATCTCGAGAAGAAGCTCGCCGATCTGGAGGATTCGATTGCGCGCGAACGCCAGCGCGCGAACGATTCCGATATCGGGCGTCTCGCGTTTCCGTCCTTCCTGCGCTCCATCGATGTGCGGCGCGAGAATCTGCGCGCGACGCTGAAGGAGATCGAGCGCGAGCGCGTCGTATGTCAGGACGATCTTGCGGCAGCCTATCAGGATTTGAAGAGTCTCGAACTCGCCAATGAGGCACAGGTCAAGCGCGTGGCCGAGACCGAGTCGCGCCGCTCGCAATCCCGCCTCGATGAAATGGCGCTCGTCCGCCATCTGCGCAAACACGCCTACCGGCAGGTTTGAGCCGGGGTCAGCGCGGGCACGGGCCATGATATTATCCGCCTACTGATTCTGTT
>DATHQA010000154.1:0-2798 GCA_035483375.1 Rhizomicrobium sp.
GGCGGAACGACCCTTGCGCGAGCGCCATTTGCAGCCGCCCGGCGATGAGGGCCGCTCCTGCCACCGTTACGGCGGTCGGCAATCCCACCGCCACATCGCGCGCGAAGGAGGGACCGGACAGGATCGCGGGCTCGGCCTCGGGTATTTCCTCGTTCAGCACTTCGGTGATCAATTTGCCGGACGCGCGTTCGATACCCTTGGCGCACAGGACAAGCGGCGTGCCCGCGGCCAGATGCGGCTTCACCGCCTTCAGCATCCCCCGCAAATGCTGCGCTGGCACAACGAACAGTATGGCGTCAGCCTTGGCCGCTTCCGCCAGATGCCCCGTCACCGCGATATTGGTCGGAAGTTCCACGCCGGGCAGGAAGCGCGCGTTCTGGCGGGATTGCCTGACCGATTCGAGCACATCCGGTTCCCGCGCCCAAAGCATCACGTTCCGGCCCGCGCGCGCCGCCACGAGCGCGAGCGCCGTGCCCCAGGCGCCTGCCCCCACCACGCCAATAGGCCCGTAACCAATTGGTTTTGCGTGGCTTTCCTTCAAACCTGCTCTCCCTTTCGCAGTGCAAAAAATTTTGAACGCTTTGTTGAATATTCAGAAATAATCCCTATAATATAAAGGGTGATAAGAAAAATATGGGTCAGGAAATGCCTACGCCGGAGAAACAGGACATACGCGGCCAGATCATAGAGGCTGCGAAAAAGCGGTTTTCGCATTTCGGCTACGCAAAAACCACCATGGCCGAAGTGGCCACCGATTGCAGCATGTCGCCGGGCAATCTCTATCGCTTTTTCCCCGGCAAGCTCGACATCGCCGAGGCCATGGCGACCGAAGACTTCAAGATGCATCTCGCGCAATTGAGCACGCTTGCCAATGCCGCGAACAAGACGGCGCGCGAGCGCTTGCACGATCTGTTCTTCGAGGAATTGCGCCGCACCTATCACAAGCTCGAAAACGATCCGCGCGCGTATGAGATCGCTCTCATCATCTCGCGCGAGCGCCCGGAATACGCCAATTGGATGCTGGCGCAGGAACGCGAACTGCTCGCAAGGGTGATTCACGACGGCCAGCGCCAGGGCGAATTCACCGTCAGCGATGCGAACGCGACGGCGGAGATCATGCAATCCGCCGTGATGAAATTCCGCTATCCGCAATTGTGGACCAAGCTTTCGCTGCCCAAGCTGGAGCAGGAATTGGAAGGCGTGCTGAAACTCATCGTGGATGGGCTTTCGCCGCGCATGCCTTGCCCGCCCGCGCCCTGACCCTTCAATTCGCCGCAAATAAGCGATAGAAGGCGGGCCATGAGAACCGCGATCATTCTTGCCCTTTGCCTTGCCGCAGCACCCGCTTTCGCACGCAGCATCGATTCGCCGAGCGAACAGCGCGCCGATCTCGACCGCGTTGCGGCTTCGCTCAATTCCATTCATGCAGCCCAGGGCGGCTTTGTGCAGATCGGGCCCAGCGGCGATGTCGATCAGGGCACGATCTATCTCGACAAGCCGGGGCGCGTGCGGTTCGAATACGATCCGCCGAACCCGATCCTTGTCGTGAGCGACGGCCATTCGATCACGGTGAAGAACACGAAGCTCAACACGGTCGATCACTATCCGCTGCTCGGTTCGCCGCTTAATGTGATCCTCGGCGAGGATGTGAGCCTTCGCAACAACCCGCGCATCGTCGATGTGCGGCACGACGATGACAATATCATCGTCGATGTGAAGACGAACGCAGCAGCGCTGCGCCCCAATCTCTCGATCACATTCAGCGGCCAGAATTTCGAGCTTCGGCAATGGACGATCATCGACGCACAAGGCCTGCCCACGACCGTTGCGCTGCGCGAAGTCAAGCGTGTGGACAGCCTGCCGGATTCGCTGTTCAAGCCGGAGGAATCTCCGCCGCCCGTGCGCAAGACGCAGGATTAGATGAAATCCGCATCGCCAATCGTTGCCATCCCATGCGATCGCCGCATGGTCGGGCCGCACCCGTTTCATATGGCGGGCGAGAAATACATCACGGCCGTGCGCGATGGTGCGAACGCGACGCCGCTGCTCGTGCCCGTGCTTTCGCCCGCGATTCCGGCGGATGATATTTTGCGCATTGCCGATGGCCTGTTCTTCACGGGCTCGCCTTCGAATGTTTCGCCGAAACTTTATGGCGGACCCAGCCCGCGCGAGGGCGTGTTGCAGGACGAGCATCGCGATTCAACGACAATGCCGCTGCTCAACGCTGCCATCGAAGCGGGCAAGCCTGTCTTTTGCGTATGCCGCGGGTTTCAGGAATTGAACGTCGCGCTCGGCGGCACGCTGCATCAGCATTTGCAGGAAATCGAAGGCCGCCTCGATCACCGCGAAGACAAGAACGCCGATCTCGACACGCAATATGGACCCGCACATGACATGATCGTGGAAGAAGGCGGTGTGTTCGCGCGGCTTCTGCCCGAACGCCGCTTCAAGGTGAACTCGCTGCACAGTCAGGGCATCGACCGTCTTGCGCTGCGTTTGCGTGCGGAGGCCCATGCGCCGGATGGCACGATCGAGGCCGTGTCCATGCCCGGCGCGAAAGGTTTCCTCATCGCCGTGCAATGGCACCCGGAATGGAAATGGCAGAACGATCCTGTTTCGCGCGCGTTGTTTGCGGCATTCGGCGAGGCGCTGCGCAAAGGAGCGTGACATGCTCAAAATCATTCCGCCGTTCTGGATGTTCATCTTTCTCACGATTGCGGGAGCGGTGAGCGCGGTGGTGAGTTTTCCGCGTTTTGCCCTCATGCCGCTCGGCATCGCGCTTGCGGCGCTTGGTGTGG
>DATHQA010000155.1:0-9411 GCA_035483375.1 Rhizomicrobium sp.
TCACGAATTCGAAGCCGAGCGCGATGAGAAGTGCGAGCCCCAAAAGACCGAACACGCCGAACGCGAGCGCCTCATGCACGCTTCTTATATCGCTGATGAGGCCGTAAGCGCCGTAACCGATGCCGATGCCGAGCAGCAGCACGAACACGATGGCCGTTGCGAGCGGCGGGCGCGCGTCCATGCGCGGCCTGTGTGCGTGATCCATTAATGTAGACGAGGCGGTGACGTCGGTCATTTTTTCTCCCCAGCAGACCCGTCCCTCAAGGTTAAGGGCCCTGCTGGAAGGTTTTATGACAGTTGGGAAACGGCGGCATGCGATGCGATTGCGCAACATTGTTGCTGACTAGGCTGGGCTGGCAAAAATCGCGTTGGGCGATACGCAACTCCAAACCTCCCGCTTGTCTCAATAGAGTAGGCTTTGGGCGGGGCTCGCAGGTTCCAGGGGCATGATTGAAAAGCCGGAACATGAAGGCTTGAGCGAAGGCGCGGCTGCGTCTGCAGTCGATGATTGGTTCGTGCGCGAAGTGTTGCCGCTGGAGGCGGTGCTCATGCAGTTCCTGCGGCACAATTGGCGCGACAAGGCGGATCTCGAGGATCTGCGGCAGGAGATTTATGTGCGCGTATGCCGGGCTGCGCGCGAAGGCTTGCCGCAAGCGGCCAAACCGTTCGTCTTCACGACCGCACGCAATCTACTCATCAATCTCGCGCGGCGCGAGAACATCGTGCCCATCGATGCGATTGCCGATCTCGATGCGCTGGGGATCGAAGTGGACGATCCGCCCCCCGACCGCAACGTGATGGCGCGCCAGGAATTGCGCAAGCTGCAGGATGCGCTCGATCAATTGCCGCCGCGTCATCGCGAAGCCGTTGTACTGGGTCGCATCGAGGGGTTGACGGGCCGCGAGATCGCGCAACGCATGGGCATTGCCGAAACGACGGCGTCGCAACATCTGAAACTCGGCCTGCATGCGCTGGCCGATCTCTATCTGCGCGCCATTCCCGATTCCGCGAGGCGTTCATGATCCCGGATCGCGAAAATGTTGCGGGTGGTGCGCGCGAGATCGATCTTGCGGCGGCGGATTGGTTGCAGCGCAGGCAATTCTGGAACTGGACGGATTCGGATCAGGCCGCGCTTGATGCGTGGATCGCGCAATCGGATGCGCATCGCATCGCCTATCTGCGCCAGAGTGCGGTGTGGAAAAGTACGAACAGGCTTGTCGTATTGCGTGAGCCTGCGCGTGCAGCCGAGGCGCCGAAAAAATCCGCGCGGCCTTATGTGATCGGCACGGCGCTGGCGCTTCTTGTTGCGGCATGCGGTGCAGGCGCATGGATGTTTCTTGTGCAGCCCGGCAGCACCACCTATTCCACAGCGATCGGCGGGCATCGCATGATCGCACTAGGCGATGGTTCGTCTATCGAACTCAATACCGACAGCAGCGCGCGCGTGGAAGCAAAGGGCGGCGCGCGGCGCGTAACGTTGCTGCGCGGCGAAGCCTATTTCGAAATCCGCCACGATGCGGCGCATCCGTTCTCCGTGGCGGCGAACAATTATCGCATCATCGATCTCGGAACGAAATTCGTCGTGCGCGATACGGAAGATCACGTCGAGGTCTCGCTTGTCGAGGGCCGCGCGCGCGTGCAAACGGCAAGCCTGCTCGGGCCTGTGCAATCGGCGATCATGACACCGGGCGATGTCGTCGTTGCGGCGCCGTCTTATATGACGATGACGAGGAAACCGTTGCAGCAGATCGCGGACGATCTCGGATGGCGGCGTCAGGTGCTTGTGTTCAAGGGTGTCACGCTTGAAGGCGCAGCCGCCGAATTCAACCGCTACAACGCCGAGAAGCTCGTGCTCGCGAGCCGCGATGTGGCGGGCCTCAAAATCAACGGCACATTCGAAGCGCGCAATATCGATCTGTTCGCGGAATCGGCGAAGGAACTTTTCGGGCTGCATATCGCGAAGATCGGGGATGAAACGGTGATCTCGCGCTGAGCGGTTTCAGATTCAATCGGCTGGAAAGGTCGAAAAGGGGAGTATGATGAAATTAAAATTTCTTGAGCGGTTCGTTGCGGGCGGGATTGTTGCGGCGGTGTGGGCCGCGTCGGCTCTTGCGCTCAATTTTGATATCCCCGCGGGCGATCTCAATGCGGCGCTCAGCGATTATTCCGCCAAGACGGGCGTTCAACTCATCGTCGCCGCCGATGCCGTGAAGGGTATCCGTACGAAAGGCGCGGTTGGCGAATTCGCGCCCGACGACGCGCTCATGCATATCCTTGCGGGGACGGGTTTCGTCGCGCGCCACAAAATGGGCGCTGCGATCATCATGCGGGGCAATGCGACTTCGCAACTCGATACGCGCGATGATCTCACTCAAATCGCTGCTGCACCGACCGCCAGTGTGTCCGGCGCATCGCTCGAAACCGTGACCGTCACGTCGTCGAAAATCGGCGGCGACGTGCAGAACATCCCGATCTCGATTACCGCGCTCAGCCAGGAACAATTGACCGCGACGCAAACGACGGGCGGGCCCGATCTCATCAAACAAGTCCCGAACATGACGTTCACGAAGACGAATTTTACGGGCTATTCGATTCAGATCCGCGGTATCGGCACACAGGCGATTTCGGTGACGACCGATCCCGCCGTGGCCGTCTCGTTCAACGATATTCCGTTCATCCGCAATCATTTCTTCGAGCAGGAATTCTACGATGTGAGCCAAGTCGAGGTTCTGCGCGGACCACAAGGCACGCTCTATGGCCGTAACGCGACGGCGGGCGTCGTCAATCTCGTTTCCGCCAAGCCAAGCGATCAGTTCGAAGCCATGGCGTCCATCGATATCGGCAATTACGGCGAGCGCCGCCCAGAGGGCATGATCAACATCCCGATTGTCGATGACAAATTCGACATTCGTCTCGCGGGCGAATGGACCAAGCGTCAAGGTTATTCTTTCAACGAAGCCGACAACAATCGCATCGACGGCCGCGATCTGTGGTCCGGCCGCATGACGATGGGCATGAAGCCGGTCAGCGATCTGCAGGTTTATTTGGTATGGGAGCATTTCTACGAAGACGATGATCGTCTCAGAAGCTCCAAACAGCTTTGCAAGACCGATCCCGGCATCGGCGAAGTGGGCGGCGTGCCCAAGCCGCTGGGTTTCGGCACCTATGGACTGGCGGGCAATTTCTTCGATCAGGGCTGCGTGGCCGCTTCGCTCTACTCGCCTGAATCGTTTCAGGCGCCGCAGGGCGTGGCGCTGCCCTATGTCACGGGACTCTATGATGAAGGCAACGGCAATGGCATCGATCCCTATTCGAGCCAGTCGCAATCGCACAATCTGCGCGTCATCAATTCCGGCCTCGATCCGATCTACAAGGCGAAGAATGATGTCGTCGAACTGAACGCAGATTATACGATCACGCCCGCATTGACGTTCACATCGCAGACGGGCTTCAGCCGCGATTTTCTCTATTCCGCCGAAGATTACAATCGGTTCGGCGCGGCGCCCGGTTTGTTCCGTTATGCGGGTGACGGTGTTCACGCGCAAACCAATGGTGTTCTGCCCGATCCCAACGGAAACGGTCACATTGTCGGCGGTGGTCCAGCATGCAAGGTCGGCAGCGATTCTAACTGTATTCCCGACGGCTATTTTTGTGATCCCCAATTGGGATGCGCTGATCGCTTGATCCTCGAAGATCTCGCGACCGAGAACGCGTGGCAACTAAATCAGGAATTCCGCGTCACGTCGAATTTCTCGGGTCCGCTCAATTTCAGCGCAGGCGGAAACTATCTTCATTATGAAACCTACGAAAAATACTATGTATTCGGCAATGTCTTCACGTTGATCAATGACGGTTTCACGCCCGCCATCGTGGCGCTTCAACAGGGCATGATCGGGCAATATCCGGTCTTTTCGAGGCCTGCGGGAATTGCAGGTGGATATGTCGATCCCAATCCGCTTTCGCATCTCAACGACAACGGGCACAATTATTTCCTGAGCAAGAATCCCTATGTGCTCAATTCCTATGCGACCTTTGGTGAGGCCAACTACAATCTCTTCAGCGATTTGAAATTCACCGCAGGCTTGCGCTGGACCGACGACAACAAGCATTTCGTCGATATACCGAGTTGGCTTGTCAGCGGCGGATGGGGCTATCCCATCGCGGGCGTTGTCGATCAGCAATGGGATCAGTTCACTGGGCGTGCCGTTGCTAACTGGACGCCGAAACTCGATTTCACCGATCAAACGCTGGTTTATGGATCATATTCCCATGGCTACAAAGCCGGCGGCGCCAACCCGCCCGGCGCGATTTTCTCCTCCGGGTATGAACAAGTCGATCCCATCACGGGCAGATTTAGCACCACACAGGATGTTCAACCCACGCATCCCTTGACGTTCAAGCCCGAATTCGTTGACGCGTTCGAACTGGGAACGAAAAATACGTTGTTGGACGGTTCACTGACGCTGAATGCCGATGTGTTCTATTATAACTACGAAAACTATCAGATATCGCAGATCGTCGATCGAACGGCGATCAATCTGAATTTCGACGCGCATATCAAGGGCGCCGAACTGGAAGGGACGTGGGAGCCGCTACCCGGTCTTCGCTTCAATTTCGCGGGCGGTTGGGAGGATACGGCCGTCGCCAAAGGTCAGAGCGCGGTGGATTTGATGGACCGCACGGCGGGCGATCCCAATTGGGTGGTTGTGAAACCCTTCGTCAACGAAGCCTCGAACTGCATCTTTCCGGTCTATGTGGCGAAATGGATCGATAACGGCACGCCTCAGATATCGGGAGGTGCCACGAGCTATTGCGCGATGGCTTATGATCTTCATCTCGATCCGCTTACATCGTGTCCTTACGTTGCAAATCCCACAGAATATTGCGGAGCCAATCCTGTTCCCGGCTATACGGGCTTCGATCCGACAACCGCGCCGAATGACGGCGCCGGAATTTCCAAGAATCTCGGAGGCAACGAGCTTCCCAATTCTCCGCCCTATACGGTTTCGGTGGGCGCGCAATACACAATACCGATTACGACCGATTGGGCGGGAACCTTGCGTGCCGATTACTACTGGCAGGATTATTCCTGGTGGCGCGTATTCAACGATCTCTCCTATGACCGTCTGCGCGGCTACACCAATGTCAATCTCACTTTGATCCTCACAAATCAGAACGGCTGGCAGGTGATGCTCTATGACAAGAATGTCTTTAACGAAACCGCAATCACGGGCGCATTCCTGAACAGCGATGACAGCGGGCTTACAACCAATGTGTTTCTGACCGATCCGCGTCTGATCGGCATTCGCGTCACGAAGAATTGGTGAGGGGGAAGCCATGAGCGAATTGATAAACGCAAAAACGAGAACCGCAAGCTTCCGCCACAATCTGCTCGCGAATGCATCCATGCTGGCGTTGCTTGGTTACATCAGTGCATCGCAAGCAATGGCTTCGCCGGCCGACGAAGATCAGCCTTCGATATGGCTCGAACTGGGCGGACAGGCCGAACATGCCGATGGCGGGCACACGGTGCTCATTGCGCCGTTCATGGCCAGCACACCGGCTCCCGATCTTGTGCCGCTGGTCGGTGCACAAAGGCCTTCTCCTTACAGCATCGGTGCCGAAGGCAAGATCACTTTCGTCCCCCAGGGCACGGATTGGGTTATGTCTGCTGCCGTTCGCTACGGCCGCTCTCAAAACGCGCGCCACATGCATCAGCAAACATCGCCCGATTATCCGCTTCGTTCCTTTGTGGGGCAAATCTATTCGCCGCCGGGCAACCCGATGTTCGGTGACGCGCAGACGGAATACAAAGAGTCGCATCTCATTGTGGATTTTCAGGCAGGCAAGGATTTTGGCCTCGGCCTTTTTGGTGCGTCCGGAAAATCAATTGTCAGCGCGGGTGTGCGCTTCGCGCAATTCACGTCCAGTTCCGACGCGGCGCTGCATGCGCGGCCGGAATACAGGTTCGGACAAACCCATCACGGCTCGCGGTCGATATATCGAAGCCTTCCTTACCCGCACTATGTAAAGGCGGGATATCATTCCGCCGATTCGTTCCGCCAAACCAATGCTGCCTTCCTGCAAACCAAACGCAACACACATGCGATCGGGCCTTCGGTATCGTGGGCTGCTTCCTTGCCGATGATAGGTACGGATACGGGTGCATCGCTTCATCTCGATTGGGGGATAAATGCGGCGGTTCTGTTCGGCAGACAGCGCACCCGCACGCATCATCAGACAACCGGGCACTATTACAGTAAGACTGGCGCACAGTTTAAATATCACACGACACCTCACGGCTCTTACGTTAGAGGCAATACCGTTCGCCAGGGCAGCTATGCGCATGGTCCGTTCAACCGGACCCAATCGCATGGGGTTACGATTCCCAATCTGGGTGGGTTCGCCGGCGTCTCGCTCCAATTTCCCAATGCCAAGGTCAGCCTCGGCTATCGCGCGGATTTCTTTTTCAACGCGACCGATAATGGGATCGACGCGCGTGAGGCCGAGAAGCTCGGCTTCTACGGCCCCTTTGCCACGGTGGCGCTGGGCTTGTAGCGCACATAAAATAACGCGCTGGCGACGCGGCGGGACATAATCCGCCGCGGCTCGCCGCGTGCGCTAAATTCAGCCGACAACCATTTGTCCAAATCTTCGGCACCGGCGGTCATTCGCCTGATATATTCCTGCGGGCGATTGGGACATCGGCACACCTCTTTCGTTGTACCCAGTGACGATGGGCCCTCGAACGCGGGAAACTCGCGAGGGATGACGAAGACACCGGAAACAGGGCCGGACGGCCAAAGCCTCGCGAGCGCGCAAGCGGTCGAGGTGCAGGCTTGGTTCGTGCGCGAGGTTCTGCCGCTGGAGGCGGGTTTGATGCAATTCCTTCGCCGCCGCAGACGGGACGCAGGCGATGCCGACGATCTCTGCCACGATGTTTATGTGCGCGTGTGCGAAGCCGCGATGAAGGAAATCCCGCGGCCTGCCAAACCGTTCGTGTTCGCCGTTGCGCGCAATCTCGTCATCGATCATGCGCGGCGCGATCACGTCGTGCCGATCAATGCGGCGGCCGATGTGGATATGCTCAATATCGCCGCCGATACGCCGGGGCCGGAGCAAAGTCTTGTGGCACGAGAGGAATTGACCGCGCTGCAGGCAGCGCTTGATCGTCTGCCGCCGCGCTGCCGCGAAGCCGTCGTCATGCGCAAGATCGAAGGCTTGCCGCGCCGCGAGATCGCCGCGCGCATGGGCATCGCGGAAAAAACCGTGCGGCGGCATATCGGCGACGCGATGTGCGCGCTCGCGGATGCGCTTTACCGCAATGACGGACGGAGCGGCGCATGAGCGACATCGCGCGCGCTTCGTCTTTGAATGCCGCTGAGATCAGGACATGTGCCGCCGCATGGCTTGAGCGCCGCGACGGCGATGATTGGATAGAAGCCGATCAAGCCGAACTCGATACATGGCTTGCGCAATCGCTCGATCATCGCGTGGAATATTGGCGGCTTGAGGCGGCATGGAAGCGTGCCGACCGGCTTGGCGCATTGCGCAGCGCGAATGGCGAAAAGGCGCGGTCGAGTTTTGTGCGCAAGGCCGGCATCGCCATTGTCGCGGCTTTGGTGCTTGTCGGCGTGATTTCGGTTGCCGCCTCGATATATCTCGCGCAGCCTACAGAAAAGACCTATGCGACAGCCATCGGCGGTCATCAGGCCATCACGCTTGCGGACGGCACGCATATCGAACTCAACACCGATACGGTTTTGCACGCGCGCGGCCGAACCATCGCGCTCGAACGCGGCGAGGCATTCTTCGAAGTCAAACACGATGCGGCGCATCCCTTCACGGTGACGGCATCGGGCCATCGCGTGACGGATCTCGGCACGAAATTCCTTGTCCGCGACGAAGGCGGGCATCTTGAAGTCGCGCTCATGGAAGGGCGCGCGCGTTTCGAATCGACGGATGCGGGCATGCAACCGCATTCGGCCGTTCTTTCGCCCGGCGATGACGTCGTCGCCACGGCCAATTCAATGTCGGTCATGCGCAAATCCACACATGAACTCGCGGGCGAATTGGGCTGGCGGCAGGGCGTACTCGTGTTCGATCACACAACGCTTGCCGCCGCCGCGACAGAATTCAACCGATACAACAGCAGCAAACTCGTCATTGCCGATGCGGCGGCGCGCCTGACGGTGGTCGGGACGTTCCGGTCCAATGACATCGCGGCGTTCGCCGACGCGACGCAGGCGCTGTTCGGGTTGCACATCGTCCATCGCGGCGACGAAACGGTCATCACACGGTGAACCGAAGAATAGAATTGATTTGGGCGGTCAGCCGCAAAGGGGAGCGGGAATGTTACAATTCAAATATAAAATGCTTGTCGCATCGTCTTTGGCCGTTTTGGGAATGGCTTCTCATGCCTTCGCCTTGAATTTCAATATTCCGAGTGGAAAGCTCGAAGCCGCACTCAATGCCTATTCGAAGCAGACGGGCGTCGAACTCATCGTCTCCGGCGAAGCGGTGCAGGGTGCGCTGACCAAAGGTGCGAAGGGCGAATTGTCGGCGGACGATGCGCTCACCCGTATCCTGGCGGGAACGGGCTTCACGATGGAGCACCGTTCCTCCGGCGCTGTGGTCATTATGCGCGACGAGCATGCGGAAAATGTCATGCAAACCGAGATCGCTGCCGCTAACGCGCCTGCTGCGTCAAATGCCGCGCTCGAAACCGTGACGGTCACATCGTCGAAAATCGGCGGCGATGTGCAGAACATCCCGATCTCGATCACGGCGATGTCTCAGGAACAGTTGACCGCAACGCAGACGACCGGCGGTCCGGATCTTGTGAAGCAGGTTCCGAACCTTACGTTCTCGAAGACAAACTTCACCGGCTACAATATTCAAATTCGCGGCATCGGCACGCAGGCCATCTCTGTCACAACCGACCCCGCTGTTGCCGTCGCGTTCAACGATATTCCGTTCATCCGCAATCATTTCTTCGAACAGGAATTCTACGATGTGAGCCAGGTCGAAGTGCTGCGCGGGCCGCAAGGCACGCTTTACGGCCGCAACGCGACGGCGGGTGTCGTCAATCTCGTCTCCGCAAAGCCGACGGACCAGTACGAAGCGATGGCGTCTGTCGATGTCGGCAATTACAACAGCCGTCGCCTTGAAGGCATGCTCAATGTGCCGATCGTCGGCGACAAGCTCGACCTGCGCATCGCGGGCGAATGGACGAAACGCGACGGTTATTCCTTCGACGAAGAAACCAATCAGCGCATCGACGGCCGCGATCTGTGGTCCGGTCGCGTGTCGTTGCTTGTGCATCCGATCAAGAATCTCTCGGCCAATCTGGTCTGGGAACGTTTCAATGAAGACGACGATCGGATGCGTTCGGCAAAACAATTGTGCACA
>DATHQA010000156.1:0-2272 GCA_035483375.1 Rhizomicrobium sp.
CTTTGTGGCCGCGATATCCGCGCGCAGGACGGTGTCCGTGTTGAGTTCGATGCGGGAGCCATCGGTAAGCGTGATCGTTTTGCGCTCACCTAATCCAGTCATGTAAATTTGCTCGCTCGAACGCGAGATCACGAAGTTGGCCGCCACACCGGCAAGCATAACAACGACCACCAAAAGCCCAGCCATGGCGCCCAACCGCGCGGCACGCCGCGTTGCGGATTCTCGCGTGGGACTTCGCAGAGCGGCAAGACGATATGTCCTGCGCCATGCTGCTTCCGCGCGCAGATAAGCAATGCGATGTGACGGCGATTGCGCAATCCATGTTTCGAGTGCAGCCTGATCGTCACTCGACCATGTTGCATCGACGCGGCGCTCGAGCCACGCAGCCGCACGCATGCGCACATCTTCGGCGGGGGAAGATGTCATTGGCGCCTCCGCAAAGCCGTCGGCTTACCGCACAGGATATTCGCAAGCGCATACATGCCTGTGGCGAGATGTTCTTTCACCGTCTCTTCACCCACATTCATGCGCTGCGCGATCTCGCGCCGCGTCAGGCCTTCGACCTGTTTGAGATAGACCGCTTCCCGGCAACGCTTCGGCAGTTGATCGAGCGCGTCCTGAACGAGCCGCAATTCGTCGCGCGCGACCACGATGCGCTCCGGCCCCGGCTCTTCGATTGCGGCGTTCAAGGTTTCAAGGTCGCCAACCGCGTCAATCGGCACGATGCGTTCATGCCGGAAACGATCGGTGAGAAGATTGCGCGCCGTGGTCAGCGCAAACGATTTCGGTTTTTCCGGAATCTGCTTTTGCGCGGCCTCATAGATGCGCACATAGACATCCTGGCACAGATCGGCGAGATCGCTTTCGCTTCGGCAATGGCGCTGCAGGAATTGCATGAGGCTCGGTTCCAACGTCAAAATCTCGCGCACGAACCAGACGTCCAGCTCGCTTGTGGCGATGCCGGAGGAAGGCGCGGTCAAGTCCGCCTCTTCGCGATCCGTCTTTGTGGTCATGCCTTGCCCGGTGCCATGGAAATCCAGCCATGGAGCTTACATTCACCTGACGATTGGGGCGTGGGCTTTGGGGGAGAAGCTTAATGGTGGGCAGCGGCACAGCGGAATCGGAAGGCCGACACGGCAAGCTTGTTGCCGCGCCCACCTTCCGCCGAGAAATATATTGTGCTATCCGCCCAAGCCGACGCTTACGCTGGCGAACGGGCCGTAGAAGCCAACGTTCTCCCTACGCGCCGCATCGATGCCGCCATCCATCGCGCCGAAGAAAAAGTCCCCGCGATAACCGACGCTGACCTTTGCGTTCGGATAACACCACGACACCCCGGCGAAGCCGCCGAGATCTGGAACTATCGTATTTCTGTTTCGCGAAGGTGAAACGGACGTATCATAGACAATGTGCCTGTGTTGTTGGACTTGGCTAAACGTCGTGTGGTCATCCGTTACTTGATGATGCGCGCGGATTCGCTGGCGACCGAATAGGACGGCACCGTTCGCACCCCAATCGAAAGTAAAGTGGCCGGCGGAAGGATTGCCGAGAAGATTAGCCGACGCCTCCCATGCCAGCGACGGGCCGACGCCAATGAATTTTCGATCTGCGGCAAATGAGGCATAAAATCTGTGATAGAAATAATTGGCGTTCGTCGGCTGAGATTGAATATTGATGCTATTGCGCGAATTGAACTGGGCATAACGCAGGCCCACGCTCAGCCGAGAAGTACTACTGCTTCCAAACATGCCGAGTCCGAAGTCCCTGCCTACTTGGAAATCAAGGACCGTGTGGCTCTCGCTGCTTTTGGCGGCATGATCCTGATAGGCATTATAATTGAAGCCTCCCGATGTTGGATTCGCAGTAACCAACTCCTGTGATTTGTTCTTGCTGTTTTTTCCATAGAGAACGCTCGCCGACAGCATCCAATCGCTACCGGGAAGCGCGAATGAGATTTTTGCCGTGCCATCCCAGCTCGATCGGGGCGGCTTCTGCAGACTTGTTTGCGACGCGTCGCCGAATTTCGAAGCAGACAGGAAAGGCGGCAAGAAAACGTCTTGATCGATGTTCGCTTGCGAATACTCGCCGCCGAGCTCGATCCACATAAGCGGCTCACCATCAGCGGCCTTCGCATGGCCCGCTGCCACTACCCCGATAAGTGCCAAAGCAGAAACGGTGTTCAGCAATTGCCGCCGGAAATCACGCCTGACGATATGCGGATTCAGTTCGCTCATGATCTTCCCCTCACCAGTTCTTCGTAACACGCACGCCG
>DATHQA010000157.1:0-7900 GCA_035483375.1 Rhizomicrobium sp.
CTGGCGCTCAACGGCGGCCAGCCGGAATTGATGAACCTCAAATCGATGATCGGCGCGTTCGTTGCCTTTCGCGAGGAGGTTGTTACCAAACGCACGCGGTTCGAACTCGCCAAGGCGCGCGACCGTGGTCACATTTTGGTCGGTCTTGCCGTTGCCGTTGCAAATATCGACGAGGTCATCGCTCTCATCCGCGCCGCGCCCGATGCCACGATCGCGCGCGAACGCCTCATGGCGCGCGCCTGGCCCGCGAAAGATGTGACGCCGCTTGTACTTCTCATTGCCGATCCGCGCCACAAGGTGGAAGCGGACGGCACGATCAGGCTCACCGAAGAACAGGCCAAAGCTATTCTCGATTTGCGCCTGCAACGCCTCACCGCGCTCGGCCGCGATGAAATTTCCGATGAAGTGGAAAAGCTCGGCAAGGCGATTGCGGATTATCTCGACATTCTGCGTTCACGGCCACGCGTGCTGCAGATCGTGCGCACCGAGCTTGCGGAAATCCGCAATGAATTCGCGACGCCGCGCCTGACCGAACTCATCGACGCCGAAATCGAGATGGAGGACGAGGCGCTCATCGAACGCGAGGACGTCGCCGTCACCGTCACCCATGCCGGTTACATCAAGCGCACGCCGCTTGCCGAATATCGCGTGCAGGGCCGCGGCGGCAAAGGCCGCGCGGGCATGGCGACGCATGAGGAAGATTTCGTCACGCATCTGTTCGTCGCCTCCACGCATGCGCCGCTTGTGTTCTTCTCGTCCACGGGCATGGCGTACAAACTGAAAGTGTGGCGTCTTCCCGAAGCGCGCATTCAGGGCCGCGGCAAGGCGATGGTGAATCTGCTGCCGCTCAGCGCAGGCGAACGCATCACGACCGTACTCGCATTGCCCGAAGACGAAGCGCAATGGGAAAAGCTCAACGTCGTGTTCGCGACGAAATCGGGCGACGTGCGCCGCAACGAACTTTCCGATTTCGCAAGCATCAATCGCAACGGCAAGATCGCGATGAAGCTCGAGCCGGGCGACGGCATTGTCGATGTGAAGACCTGTACCGATCAGGATGATGTGCTGCTCACCACGCGCCACGGCAAATGCATCCGTTTTGCGCTGACCGATGTGCGCGTGTTCAAGGGCCGCGATTCCACGGGCGTGCGCGGAATCAAACTCGCCGAAGGCGACGAGATCGTGAGCATGTCACTGCTCACGCACACCGAAGTCACGGTCGCCGAAGCGCGCGCCTATCTGAAGCAAAGTGTGGCCGCGCGCAGAGCCGCAACCGGCGAAGACGTAGAAGCCGTCGAGGATGATGAGGACGAGGCCGTTGAGGAAGCAACGCTGACGACCGAGCGTTACGCAGAACTCGGCGCGAAGGAGCAATTCATTCTCGCCGTTTCCGCAACCGGCTTCGGCAAACGTTCCAGCTCCTACGAATATCGCGTCACGGGACGCGGTGGTTCGGGCATTGTCGCGCTCGATATGGGAAAAAAGAACACCGCGATCGTTGCCGCGTTCCCGGTCGAGGAATCCGACGATCTCATGCTCATCAGCGACTCCGGGCAGATCATCCGCATTTCGGTTGCGAGCATCAGTATCCAGCGCCGCGCATCCGGCGGCGTCACGATCTTCCGCGTCGAGGAAAACGAACGCGTCGTTTCCGTCGAACGCATCGAGGAAGATTCCGAAGGGGGCGAATGATGGCGAAGAAAGCGGACGCCGTGCACCGTATCGGCCTTTATCCCGGCACGTTTGATCCGCTGACGCTGGGCCATCTTGATATCATCAAGCGCGCGGTGAAGCTCGTCGATCATCTCGTGATCGGTGTTGCGACGAACCCGTCCAAATCGCCGATGTTCACGCTGAAAGAACGCATGGCGATGGTGCGCCACGAAGCCATGCCGCTCGCCAAGGGCCGCGCCACGATCGAAGTTGAAACGTTTGATTCGCTGCTCATGCAATTCGCGGAAAAAGTGGGTGCCGGAATCATCGTGCGGGGCCTGCGCGCGGTCTCCGATTTCGAATATGAATTCCAGATGGTGGGCATGAACCAGCGCCTCAATCCGGAAATCGAAACCGTGTTCCTCATGGCCGATCCGCGGCACCAGGCGATTGCGTCGCGGCTTGTGAAGGAAATCGCCATTCTGGGCGGCGATGTGTCCGCCTTCACGAGTCCCTATGTCGCCGATCTTCTCGTCAAACGCTGTGCCGAGCGCAGAAAGGAATAGAAATGTCCCGCGATCCCGAAAACACGATTGTCATGGAACTGAAGACGGGGCCGGTCGTCATTGTGCTGAGGCCCGATCTCGCGCCCGAGCATGTCGCGCGTATCAAGGAACTCACGCGGGCCGGATTTTACGACGGCATCGTGTTCCATCGCGTCATTCCGGGGTTCATGGCGCAGACGGGCGATCCTACCGGCACAGGTTCCGGCGGTTCGGAATTGCCCAATCTCAAGTCCGAATTTTCGAATGCGTCGCACAAGCGCGGCACAGTTTCGATGGCGCGTACCAACAATCCGCACAGCGCCAACAGCCAATTCTTCATCTGCTTCGACGACGCGCCATGGCTCGATCGTCAGTACACGGTATGGGGTGAGGTTGTCGAAGGCATGGAGCATATAGACGCGATCAAAAAAGGCGGCGAGCACAATAACGGCGCGATTTCCGGCGCGCCCGACAAGATCGTGAAGATGCGCGTTGCTGCCGATAAGTAGCGCTAAATAAAGATTTCGCGCGCACGCACGATGTGGGCATTTCTATGCGTGCCGAGGAGCTTCCATAATTTCTCGCAATAAGCCCAGATCGCTTCATCGTGATCGCGATGATGCGTGACGATAGAGAACGGACCTTGCGCTCCGGCGCGAATTTGTTTTGCGAGTTTTTTCGACACCAGAGGCATGTCGGCCAAATGCGGGCCGTCTTTCCAGGCGACCACATTGAAATGACCATCGAATTGCCGAAGCCCATTTTCACGCGCTGCAGGATCCGGCTTCATCGTGGAAGCTTTGGACAAACCCACATAGCCGCACTCTTTGAGAAGGGGCAGCAATTTATCGGGGAAACGGTTCCATGGCGGCACAAAAACCGGAATCGTATTCTGCGGTAGCGCTTCGCGCAGCAGAGACAGCGCCTTGCGCAAATCCGCGCGCATATCCTCCAATGGGCGCGATAGAGGAAACTCACATTTCGGCTGACCTTCGCCCGCTTGATTATTATGCGCATAGCCGTGAACCAGCACGTCGAAATCCCGTCCGCGCATCGCTTCGATCATTCTGGTTTCCATACGCGCAGGAATGACGGCCACGCTCACGGGCGCACGGTTTTGCTGTGATAGCGATAAAAGGCGTTCGAGCGCCGCCGAATGCGCGCCCGCGTCGTCGTCGCGCCACCAGAACCGCACCGGCGCTTTCGCTCTTTCGAGCGCGCGGTCGATGATATCGAGACCGTCAGTGGACGCGCGTCTGATGAAACCGAACATCATGCTTCTGTAGCGCAGGCCGCTTTTCCGGTCGAGCCATGCTGATTTATTCCGCAACATTATGTGCGGCTATGGCGGTTGCCCGCGCGGGCCGACGCACATTAGAACCGAAGCACAATTTGGGAGAATGCGTTCGTGTCCATCCAGTTCATTGATCTTCAGGCCCAACGCCGTCGCCTTGGCGAGCCCCTCAATCGCGCCATTGCGGAGGCTGTCGAGGGCGGTCAATGGATTTTGGGACCGCAAGTGACCGAACTCGAAAAGCAGCTTGCGGATTTCGCAGGCGTCAAACATTGCGTCACCTGCGCAAACGGTACCGATGCGCTGCTTATCGTGTTGCGCGCATGGGATGTGGGACCGAACGACGCGGTATTCGTGCCTGCGTTCACGTTCGCGGCCTCTGCTGAGGTCGTGGCACTAGCAGGGGCGACGCCTGTGTTTGTCGATGTGCTCGAAGACACGTTCAACATGGATCCCGCGAGCCTCGAAGCCGCGATTGCGATGGTGAAGCGAGAGGGCAAATTGAATCCGCGCGTCGTCATGCCTGTCGATCTGTTCGGGCAGTCGGCGGATTATCGTGCAATCGAACCTATCGTCGTGCGCGAGAAACTGCTCATGCTGTGCGATGCGGCGCAGGGCTTTGGCGGCTTGCTCGACGGCCGTCGCTCCGGTGGTATCGGCGACGCGGCGGGCACGAGCTTTTTTCCGGCCAAGCCGCTCGGCTGTTATGGCGATGGCGGCGCAAGCTTCACGAATGATGATGGCTTGAACGATCTGTTGCGCTCTATCCGCATGCATGGGCAGGGCGTGGACAAGTATGAAAATGTCCGCATAGGCACGAATTCCCGCCTCGACACGATTCAGGCCGCGATCCTCATCGAGAAGCTGAAAATCTTTTCCGAAGAGATCGAGATGCGCGAGGCTGTGGCGCGGCGCTATAACGAAGCGTTTGCGAAATCCAATCGCATCCGCGTGCCGCGTGTCATCGCAAGTGCGCAATCGACCTGGGCGCAATATACGATCCAGGTGCCGGAGCGCGACAAGCTACAGGCCGATCTGAAGGCAAAGGGTGTGCCAACCGCGATCTATTACACGATCCCGCTTTCGGCGCAGAAGGCCTACGCACATTATCCCTCCACGCCCGTGCCGGTCAGCGAAGGCCTCGGCAAAACGGTGATCAGTCTGCCCATGCATCCTTATCTCGACGAAGCGACGCAGGACAAGATCATCGCGGCGGTGCTCGAAAGCGTGGGCGGCGCTTAGACTTCACGCTATTCTCACTCCATGGATGTTTCGTTTTTCGATTTCGATCTGCCGGAAGAGTTGATTGCGCTGAGGCCCGCAAATCCTCGCGATTCCGCACGCATGCTTGTCGTGCGCGAAAGCGGAGAATTCGAACATGCATATGTTCGCGATTTGCCGAGCTATTTGCGCGCAGGCGATGTCATGGTGTTCAACGACACAAAAGTGATTCCAGCGCGATTGCGCGGGATTCGCCTGCCGCGTGACGATGGTCCAGCAGCGAACGTCGAAGTCACGTTGCACAAACGCGTCACGGAAGATCGGGTTCTTGCTTTCGCAAAACCGGCGCGCAGGCTTGCGGCAGGAGATCGTTTGCAACTTGGTCAAACAATCCAAGCCGAAGTTGTTTCGCGCAAGGGCGGCGAAGTCGAATTGAGATTTGTACTTTCCGGCGCGATATTGGATTCAACAATTGCAGCAGAAGGCGAAATGCCTCTGCCGCCCTATATCGCGGGCAAGCGCAAAGCCGATGCGCGCGATGTCTCAGACTATCAAACGATGTTCGCGCGCGAGAAGGGCTCGGTCGCGGCGCCCACGGCGGGATTGCATTTTACGCCGGAATTATTGACGCGTTTGGAAGCGCAAAGCATCATGCGCGAATTCGTTACACTTCATGTGGGCGCGGGGACATTCCTGCCGGTTACGGCAAATGATACGGCCGAACACAAAATGCATTCCGAATGGGCGACAATTTCGGAAGAAACGGCCACGCATCTCAATTCTGTTCGCGCGAATGGCAGGCGCATCGTCGCCGTCGGCACGACATCCCTGCGCACGCTCGAAAGCGCAGCCGATGAGCAAGGACACATCAAGCGGTTTGCGTGTGAAACAGACATTTTCATCACGCCGGGCTATCGCTTCAAAACAGCGGATATTCTGCTCACCAATTTCCATTTGCCGCGCTCGACCCTGTTCATGCTTGTCTGCGCTTTTGCGGGCACCGAACGCATGAAGGCGGCCTATGTGGAGGCCATTGCACGCGCCTATCGCTTCTATTCCTATGGCGACGCCTGCCTGCTATTCCGTGCGCGATGACCGCATTCCATTTCGAACTCCACGCTGAAGATGGGCCCGCGCGTACCGGCGCGATCAAGACGGTGCGCGGTGAAATCCGCACGCCTGCCTTCATGCCCGTGGGGACAGCCGCGACCGTGAAGGCGATGCTGCCGCAACAGGTCGCGGAGACGGGTGCCGATATTGTGCTCGGCAACACCTATCATCTCATGCTGCGGCCCGGTGCGGAGCGTATTGCGCGTCTCGGCGGCCTGCACCAATTCATGGCGTGGCAGAAACCGATCCTCACCGATTCCGGTGGTTTCCAGGTGATGTCGCTTTCGAAATTGCGCATGATCACGGAAGAGGGCGTGCGCTTCCGCTCGCATATCGACGGCAATGAGGAATTTCTCACACCGGAGCGCGCGATGGAAATCCAGCGTCTGCTTGGGTCCGATATCCAGATGGTGCTTGACGAATGTCCGGCGTTTCCGGCAACGGAAACACAGATCGAGAAATCGTTGGCGCTGTCCATGCGCTGGGCGAGGCGTTCGAAAACCTCTTTCGGCGAGCAGCCGGGCCATGCGTGTTTTGGCATTGTACAAGGCGGCGTATTTCCGCATCTGCGCGAACGCTCTGCATTTGAACTCAAGGAAATCGGTTTCGATGGCTATGCGGTGGGCGGCCTCGCGGTAGGCGAGGGACAATCCGCGATGTTCGAAACGCTTGAGGCAACCGTGCCGCATCTGCCTATGGATCGTCCGCGCTATCTCATGGGTGTCGGCAAGCCGTCCGACATTGTTGGCGCGGTCGCGCGCGGCATCGATATGTTCGATTGCGTGCTGCCCACGCGTTCGGGCCGCAACGGCCAGGCCTTCACGCGACAGGGCACGCTGAACCTGCGCAATGCGCGCCATGCGGAGGATTCGGGTCCGCTCGATCCCGCCTGCCGCTGCCCCGCCTGCCGCCAGTTCAGCCGCGCTTACCTGCATCACGTCGTGAAGGCGGGCGAGATCATCGCCTCCATGCTGCTGACCTCGCATAACCTCACCTACTACCAGGACCTCATGGCCGATCTGCGCGCGGCTGTCGCGGAACAGCGCCTCGCGGCTTTTGTCGCATCTTTTCAGAGCCTTGCGGAAGAGATTCCGGTTGATTGACCCGGCCCCCTGCGGCACCTATGTTCCCCGCGCCTTTCGGGGCGAGCCCGTAGCTCAGCGGCAGAGCATCTGACTTTTAATCAGAGGGTCGATGGTTCGATCCCATCCGGGCTCACCATTTTTATTGTCGCGCAATCCGACGCGAACCGCTTCGCACTTCGCGGGATTGCACTTTATGGCTGGGGCGGATGCGCATTCTCGTTCTTAGCGACAATTTTGTCCCCGAACAGAATGCGCCCGCACTGCGCACTTACGAACATTGCAAGCGCTGGGTCGAGGACGGCGTATCCGTCACCGTCATCACATCGGTGCCGAATTTCCCGACCGGCAAGCCGCAGGCGCCTTATCGCAACCGGTTTTATCAGCGCGAGATGATCGACGGCATCGAGGTCATTCGCGTGTGGACCTTCATGGCGGCCAATCAGGGCGTCGTGCTGCGCATGATGGACTTCCTAAGTTTCGGTGTTGCGAGTTTTGTTGCAGGGCTGTTCCGCAAGGCCGATGTCATCATGGCGACATCGCCGCAATTGCTGACGGCGCTTTCGGGTCATCTGCTTTCGCGCGCGAAACGATTGCCCTGGGTGTTCGAGGTGCGGGATCTGTGGCCGGATTCGATTGTGGCTGTCGGCGCGATGCAGGAAGGCTTTGTCATTCGCACCTTGGGGCGATGGGAGAAGCATTTCTATCGCAGTGCCGCGCGCATCGTGACGCTGACGGATCCGATGCGTGATCGCATTGCCGAGACCGTGCCGCGGGAGAAGATCGGCGTCGTGCCGAACGGCGCGAATTTCTCACGCCTTGCGCCGCGCGAGAAAGACGAAGCGCTCGCCACGCGTTGGGCGCTCAAGGACAAATTCGTCGTCGGTTATGTCGGCACGCATGGGCTGGCGCAAGGTTTGAAGGTGATCGTGCATGCCGCCTCGATCCTGCGCGAAACCGAAGTGCATTTCCTGTTCGTGGGCGAAGGTGCGCGG
>DATHQA010000158.1:0-2251 GCA_035483375.1 Rhizomicrobium sp.
ATGTAATAACGCGGGTGAAAATAGGTCGAGACATCGAACAGCACATCGCTATTGGCGAGCGGCTCGATCTCGGTATTCGACGCCATGTCAGGCAAAGGCAGGCTGCCCAGCGCTTGGCCATCGAGATCGAACATGCGCACCTGATTGGATCCGCCCAGGATATCCCGCACGAAAAGCCGCGTCGGACTTACGGTGAGATCAAGCTGGTGTTGCTCCGCGCCGCCCGAATAAATGGCTGCATCGCTTGCCGGCACGATAACCTTGGCGTGTGCGAACGCTTCGGTCGCGAAGGGCGGCTTCTGCTTGACGATCGTGCCGTTTAGCGTGTCGGCGCGAGAAATTCCGTAAAGCGCACCATCGGGCCCGAGCGTCGCAAAAACGATCTTGTCCGTATACGTCGCAACCTGAACCGGCGGCTTATCTTCGCGCAGCAAATAATGCGCCCATTCGCCGCCATCGCCGCGTTGTACCGAAGCCAGAACCGGCGCAAGGCCGTTGCGATTGTTGAGGAAGACTTCCGAAATGCGCTCCAGCCCGTCCTTTGCGCTCAGCGCGAGCGGGTCGGATTTCCAGTCGCTGCCGAGCTTGTGGAAATAGACCTGTTCGTTGAAATGCCGGTCGGCTTCGGCAATTTCGCTACCGGGATAACGCGTGTACCAGAAACCATTGCCGTTCGCGGCCCAGGCGAGGCTTCCGCCTGCTGTCGGATATTGCACGCGCGGGACGGGCGTATCGATCTCTTTCGCCGTCGCCACATCATAGACATGCAGCGTGCCGTCCTCGGTGCCGTTGCGCGAGAGCGAAACCGCAACCTTGCTTCCATCGGGCGAAGGCACGAACCAGTCGATCGCGATGAGGCCTGCGTCGTCATCCTCATTGGGCGCGAGCAGGGTTTTCTGGCTTGCCGGATCCGCATCGGCATTCAGCGTCACGAGCATGGGCGGATGCTTCGTCGCATCGACATAGATCGCGAAGATGTACGGGCCTTTCGCGGTGAGTTCGGCATAGGCAGGCGACGTCGTGATGATGAACTTGACGAGTTTCCTCTGAATCCCCACGCGACTGGGCAAAGCATCGAGATAGGCGCGCGTGCGGGCGTTCTGCGCTTCGCTCCACGCCTGGACCTTCGGGTCGCCTGGAGTCTCGAGCCAGCGATACGGATCGGTAATCGTCACGCCTTGAACCATGTCGGCGGTTGCGTCCGCTTCCGTGGGCGGCGGTGGCGCGATCGCACTCGCCATGGCAGAGGCCGCAAAGAGGCTGAGCCCCAATGCGAGAATCTGCACCCTGAACTTATGCATGCGAAACGCCCCGATATCCGGTCCGTCGCCCTGACAGCAGACTGGCGATATTGATTCCATCCTATGCGAATCGGCGTCTTCTCCTAAGCCATTTCGTTCAAATTCGTGAATTGCCGCAGTTCCTCAGAAAATGATCTCAGGTGCAGCGCAATAAACACAATGTTGCGTTTTGGATGGGGAAACGATTGACTTCGCATCAACCAAACAGTGGCTGTAAATCATGGACACCCAAACGCGCGACACCCACATCGAGAACATCAAACGCGAGGGCTTCACGATTGTGGAGAACGCCATCGAGCCCGAATTGATTGCGGCGCTCGATGCGGCGCTGTCGCGGCTTGAGCGCGAGATGAGTGTGCGGCCCGCGAAGAACACGTTCGAAGGCTATAGGACCGTTCGCATTTACAATCTGCTTGCTTATGGCGCGCCGTTTGATCGTGTACCGGTTCATGAATCCGTGTTGCCGATTGTCGAAGGCATTCTCGATCCGGGCTGCTTGATTTCGTCGCTGTCTTCGGTTGCGATTGATCCGGACGAGATCGCTCAGCCCATTCACGCAGACGATATGGTGATCCCGCTTGAGAAACCGCATCGCGCGATTGTGTGCAATTCGATGTGGGCGCTGACGGATTTCACGGATGCGAATGGTGCCACGCGGCTTGTCCCCGGCAGTCACAGGAAACCTAATCCGCAATATGGCGGCGCGTATGAAACGATCCCAGCGGAGATGAAGAAAGGCAGCGTGCTCCTTTGGGATGGCGCGTTGTGGCATGGCGGCGGCGCGAACAAGACGGATCAGCGTCGCACGGGCATCGCGATGAACTACTGCGCGGGCTATATCCGCCAGCAGGAAAATCAGCAGCTTGGTCTTTCGCCGAAGCTTGTGAAGACATTTCCGAAGCGGCTTCAGGAATTGATCGGTTACGGCATCTACGGGCCTCTCATCGGCC
>DATHQA010000159.1:0-5427 GCA_035483375.1 Rhizomicrobium sp.
ACTGGCATTGTCCGCCCATGCCGTCCATTTGGCCGGCGTTTCGTTCGCCGGAGGCACGTCCGCGCCTTTTTTCTTCGTGTTCTGTTTTTTCGGGTTCATCGCACAAACAAATTCGAAAGGACCGGAAGCCGCAGCGAAAGAAAATTATTGCGTCTTTCTATCCGATTGCCTGTGGGATCGCCAGCGCAGGATACAGTTGCCAGACCCATCACGCATCGGTACGCTTCGGCCAAAGGGTGGAGCGTTCCGTGCATTTGGAAAAGCGCATACTAGTCACCGGCGGCGCCGGATTCATTGGCTCGCATCTATGCGAGCGTCTCGTGGAAGCGGGTGCGCAGGTCATCTGCGTGGACAATTTCTACACCGGCACGCATCAGAACGTACATGCACTTATCGGCAATCCCCGTTTCGAGCTGATACGGCATGACATCACCTTTCCGCTCTATATCGAGGTCGATGAGATCTTCAATCTCGCCTGTCCCGCATCGCCCATCCATTATCAGCGCGATCCCGTGCAGACGACGAAGACGAGCGTCATCGGCGCCATCAACATGCTGGGGCTCGCCAAGCGCGTGAAGGCGCGCATTTTCCAGGCCTCGACGTCGGAAGTGTATGGCGATCCGTCCGTGCATCCGCAGCCGGAAGAGTATTGGGGCAACGTCAATCCCATCGGCATTCGCTCTTGTTATGATGAAGGCAAGCGCTGTGCGGAAACCTTGTTCTTCGATTATCGCCGTCAGCACCACATGCCCGTGAAGGTTGCGCGTATCTTCAACACCTATGGGCCGCGCATGCATCCCAATGACGGGCGCGTGGTGCCGAGCTTCATCGTGCAGGCGCTCACCAATCGAGACATCACGGTGTTCGGCGACGGCCTTCAGACCCGCTCATTCTGTTATGTGGACGATCTCGTTGACGGGTTTCTGAAACTCATGGCGTCACCCGAGGATGTCACGGGCCCCATCAATCTCGGCAATCCGGACGAATTCACGATGCTGGAACTCGCCAATGCGGTCATCGCTGCAACAGGCTCGTCGTCCAAGATCGTGCATCGGCCCTTGCCGCATGACGATCCGCGCCAGCGCAAGCCCGATATTTCAAAAGCGGAAAGTATCCTGAAATGGAAGCCGAAGGTTAAGCTCGTGGAAGGGCTTCTGCCCACGATCAAATATTTCGAGAAATTGCTCGCGGACCGGCATGCGCGCGAAGTCGCGGGGCTTCTTGTCTGATTGAAGGCAAAATCTTGACGCGCTCGGCTTTCCCCGATACCGAATTGGCTCTTCTCACATAGCAGGCATTCAGGAGTTTTCCCTTGGGGCAGATCCCGATCACACTGGCCAACGGACGGGCAATCTCGTTCGAAGTCGATCTTGAACGCGACGGTCCGGCTTTCTTTGCATTGTCCGTACGCAAATGCGGCAGCAGCATCTTCAATATGATTTCCAAGGCGCTGGGGCGGGCAAGCGGCTACAATTGGGTCGATATGGGCGGCGATTTCTTCAAGTTGAACATCATGGCAAGGGAATATCTGGATGATCCCGCCATTGCCGAAATCATACGGCCCGGCAACGCCTATGGCGGTTTTCGCGACTTTCCGTCCGCGTTTCTTAAGAACGAATCTTTCCGCAACGATCCCAAAATCTTTTTCATCCGCGATCCCCGCGATGCGTTGGTAAGTCAGTATTTTTCCGATGCCTATTCGCATCCCGTGCCCAAGGCGACTGCCGAGGGCGATACGGTCACGCGACATATACAGCGTCAACGTCAATCCGCACGTGATATGTCAATCGACGAATATGTCATCGCCAATACGCGCGCGATGGCTCGAACGATGATGTCCTATAAGAAGATCATGGATTTGCCCGCACTGACGCTGCTGCGCTATGAGGATAACATACTCGATAAGACGTCGATGATGCGCGCCATCGGCAAAGCTTTCGGCTGGCGCACCGATGATCAGCTGATCGGGTTGATCCTAAACTGGGCCGATGTTCGTCCCGAACAGGAAAACCCTACCGCCTTCGTCCGCAAGGTGACGCCGGGCGATCACCGCGACAAACTGACACCGGAAACGATCGAACGGCTCAACGAAGAGCTGCGTGAGCCCATGGAGCTTTTCGGCTATCGCTGATCAGCCCGCTTGATAAAATAACTAGGCTCTCGCGTATTGAACCGCGAGCAGGCGCTTTGCCATTTCGGGCGTGATGACGTCGCCCAGCATGGCGAATTCCCGCACCCAGCGCATGCAATGCACCGCGCTGTACATGGGATCCCACGGCTTGGGCCGTGCGAGAAAATGCAGGATCGTCGGTTCCTGCACCAGCACATTCGCTTCGAATGATTGCCGCAGGAACCAATTGAACGCATCCGGCAGCGGTGTATAGCGCCCCTGGAACGCGACATTGAGTGCGCATTGATCCACGAAAGTGAGCATTTCATGCCGTTCCAGCGAGATCTGCACCGCATGGTCGAGCGCAGCCGAAAGCTCCGGATGCGAAAGGTCAAATAGCAGCACGCCGGAGTTGAAATATTTCTCGGGCTCCACGCCCAACCGCAGCGCTGCCTGGCGGATTTCGGGAAGGTCTGCTTCCCTGCGCGCGCCGAGCGGCTGACCGTGCAGGTCGAAATTCAAAACCTCTTCGATGCCATGCGCGATGCAGGTATCGGAATCGATATAGAGCGCGCGACCCGTGACGCCTTCTTCGAGAAGCTTGCGCGCCATGAAGATACGATAATACGCCGCGTCCGAAAGCCCGTGGCCGGGCGTGAACAGCCCCCAGCCGCTCTTGAAATTGCGCGCCTCGCCCAGAAGCGAACTTGCCGGGCGCATATGGACTTTCACGGAAAATGCCGCGCCGATGCGTTCGCAGATTTCGCCGGCAAAGTCGAATACGGAATCCGAACAGATCACGCTCACGGTCGCGTTGTTGCGCAGCGACAGGTTGCTTCTGAGCATCGTGAACAACGCCACGCAGGTGCCGGCGAGATAATTGGAGTCCGAGCAGAAATAGACGTTCTTTGTGCCTTCGTAATCAGCGGATTCGGATAACGCATCCGAAAAGAGCTTCGCGCGATGCGCATAAAGCGGGCTCGAAATCGATTCCGCACCGCCGCCGGATGGTTGCGGCAGGCCGAGGCTCGCGACGAGCGACATCTCCGCCATGAGACGATCGCGGAAATTCATGAGCATATCTTCAGGCGATTGCGCGATCACGCGATCAAGCCCCGCAACCACTTCCGCATAGCGTCCCGTGCGGCGCGCGGCGCGCGCAACGCCCTCCAGAAAGGCCTCATTGGCGATGTCGAAATCCTTGCCGATGCAATCGTCGAACAGTGCGAGCACATCGTTCCATTGGCCCAGCGAAGCATAAAGACTTGCCGCCGCCGTGGAGGCGTTGGGCGGAATATCGCCCGCAGCGCGCCATGCTTCCAGAAATGCCTTCGCTTTTTCGTGCTGCATCGTCAGGCAGAGATATTCGAATCTACGCAACTGCAATTCGGGATCGTCGCTCTCGCCGATCACGCGATCGGCCTCGGCGAGGAGTTCGCCCGCGCTTTTCAGATCGCTTTGCAGGAACAGCGAGCGGACGCGTGCGGAAACAAGCTTCGGCGAAGCGCGATCGATGCCGCCTGCCGCATCGAAAAGCGCCGCCGCCGCGGCGAAATTCTGTTCGAGGATCGCCGCATTCATCGCGCGCACGACCATGAGCAGATGGGGCGCGGACCCTTCGCGCGAAAGCGTGCGGAGCGTTTCCGCCACGCCCGCATAGTCGCCGCAGGTTGCGCGCGCTTTCAGCCGGAACTCGAAACGCTGCTCTTCGGGTATGCCGCGCAGGAAATCTTCCGCTTTGCGCAAGCGCACCCGATCGCCGCTGCGTTCCAGTGCGTTGAAAAGCATGCGCACGAAATTGATGTTGCCCGGCGCACGCGAGACGATGGGCAGAAGGATCTCAACCGCTTCTTCGCTGCGATCAAGCGCCAACAAGGTACGCGCCTTGACGATCGCGCCGCGTTGATCGTATTCGGGCGCGGCTGCGAGTTCTTCGACGATAGAGAGAGCCTCGCGCGGACATTTCTTCTTCAACTGCAGATCGGCGCGGCGCAGATTGGCGGCGTAACCGGTCTTGCCGCGCTGCGCGAGCCATTCATAGATCGTTTCGGCATCGTCGAGCAGATCTTCCTTGGCCGCGGCATCGGCATAGGAAAGAAGAAACGTGTAGTGATCGTCGTTGAAATTCTTTGGCGATTTGGCGATCAAGCCGACAAGCTCGCGGGTGACATCGCCGACGGGCGCGTTCCGTTTCTTAAGCAATCTGGCTTTTTCGTAATGCGCCCATGCGAAGGGCTTTTTGTCGGCAGTCGAAGCGTCAAACCGCGCCAGCGCTTCCGTCCAATCTTTTTCACGTGCCGCGATACGCCCCAACTGATACTGGCTCCATGACGTATCGATATGCGACGCGGCCAGTTTCAGATAGGCATCGCGCGCATCTTCGAACGCGCCTTTTTCATAGAGATGATCGGCGGCAGCGCGCCGCTCACGCGGATCCGATACGGAATCCGCAGTGACCGCCTCGACGGAATCCGTGCCTGCTTCCACGCTCATATGCTCCATCCCAGAGGAACTATTGGTAGTCGAAGGCGTCAACGCACGCAATCGCCCATGAGCGAGCATATCGAGCTTCAGCGCTTTCGTTTATTATGAAAATCATATCGCCGTACCGTCAGATATTGCGACGTCATTTTCGCTTTTTTCGCTGAACTGTACGGACAGCAGATTCTTCAAAAGATCGGGCGAAACAATGTTTGCCATTGCGGCAAACTCTCTTATCCATTTCATGCAGTTCACAGAAGGGTAAGACGGATCCCAAGGTTTCGGCCGCGCCAGGAAATGCCGGATCACCGGTTCCCGCGCGAGATCTTGTGGTTCCGTCGTCTGCCGCACGAAGAAATTGAGTTCTTCCGGCAGCGCCGTGCAGAGATTTTGAAACCCATAGTTGAGCGCGCATTGATCCTGAAAGCTCAAAGTATCCTGCCGGTTCAAGGCCGCATCGATCGTGCGCTCCAGAGCCACTGCGCAATCGGGGTGAGCCAGATCGAACAGCAGCACGCCGGAATTGAAATAGGTTTCGGGCGCCACATTCAGCCGCCGCGCCGCCTGACTTGTATCCTCGCGCTGGACATCGATACGCGCGCCGAGCGGTTGTCCCTTGAGATCGAAATCCAGGAAAGCGCTGAGGCCCGGACCCACGCAAAGATCGGAATCGAGATAAAGCGCGCGGTTTGCATGCATTTTCTCACGCAACCATCTCGCGGCGAAAATCCGATAGTAAGCCGCTTCGGTCAGTTGAAAGCCTGGCGTGAAGAAACCGTAATGCGGCTGCAATCGCGCGCGATCCCCAAGCACTTCGCCGATCGGCACGATTTCGA
>DATHQA010000160.1:0-2127 GCA_035483375.1 Rhizomicrobium sp.
TGCATCTAACGCGGCGAGATAGGATTCGCCCGGCACGCAGAACACATGATCCGCGCCGTGAATCTTCAACGCTTCGACAAGCGCCTGTCCGCCGGTGCGCGCCATGCGGCTCGCTCCTTACTGTCCGCCCGCGTAGTAACGCCCGAAGCGGTTGGAAAGGAAATCGGAAAGTTTCGCCTCTTCCTGCCGTACGAAACCTTTTTGCGGCAGTTTGCCTTCGACGAGAAGGTCCGTCATCGCGCAGATGCCCGCAGCCGTTGTAATCTGGATCGCGCTCATGAGGCGCGCGCCCACATTCTGCGCATAGATTTTCTTCGCGAAGCTTTCCTGCGTGAGATGCCCGTCGCGCCAGCCCGATACGGTGACGAAGATGAGCACCACGTCCTGGTATGTGATCGGGATCGCGGTTTCGAGCACATCTTTCAGGATATCGCGGCGCACGCCGAGGCGCAGATCGCGCACGAGCATCTTCACGATATCGCGATGGCCGGGATAGCGCACGGTCTTGTAGTTGAGGTTCTCGACCTTGCCTTCGAGCGTATCGCACAACGTGCCCAGGCCGCCGGACGTGTTGAACGCTTCGTACTCCGTGCCGTCGAGCGAGAAACCTTCAAGCTCCTCCAGCGCGGGCACTTCGCCGCGATGCCCGTCGCGGATGGATTCGCACGGATTGCAATATTCGTTGATGAGGCCGTCCGTGGACCAGGTGAGATTGTATTTCAGCGCATTGTGCGGAAACACGGGAAGCGCGCCGACGCGCATCTGCACATCGCGCAGCTTGTCGAATTTCTGGGTCAGGTCGTGCGCGGCGATGGAAATAAATCCCGGCGCCAAGCCGCATTGCGGAATGAACGCCGTGCTCGCGCTTTCGCTCAGTTTCTTGATCGTGCGCGTGCTTTCGACATCTTCGGTGAGATCGAGATAATGCGCGCCTACGCGTTTGGCAGCGCGCGCGACAATCGTGTTCAGCGAATAGGGTGTGGCGGAGAGCACGATGTCGTGGCCTTCGACGGCGCGGACGAATTCGCTGGAATCGGAAATCTCGACCTGCCGCGTCTCGACATTTTTGTGCTGCGGCATGCGCGCGAGGCTCGCAGGATCGCGGTCGGCCACCGTGACGCGATAGTCGCCCGTCGCGGACAAGAATTCCGCAATCGCGACGCCGATTTTGCCACCGCCTACGAGCATCGCATTCTTCATTTCCGTCTCCCGTTCCTGAACCACAGCAAGATCGGCTCAACCGCCGCCGGATGGCAGGCGGCAATGTGCTGGAAAAGGCGGTATGATCCGGCGAATCGCAGGGGAAACCGGCGAAATGCCGATCCGCGAAAGCGACGCCAAACTGGTGGCCCTTCTGAAGGCCAATGCGCGGGAGCCGACCGCCGCGCTCGCCCGCAAGCTCGGCGTGGCGCGGTCCACGGTGCAGGAGCGCATCGCGCGGCTTGAGCGCGAGGGCGTGGTGAAGGGCTACACGGTGCGCCTGTCCGATGAGGCGGCGACGCAAGGCCTGCGTGCCGTGGTGATGATCTCCGCCGACCCGAAACAGGCCGACCGCGTGGCCGTCGAACTGCGCAAGATTACCGAGGTTCGCGCGCTGTCCGCGGTTTCCGGGGCCTATGACATGATGGCCCTGGTCGAGACCGGGAACGCGGCTCGCATGGATACGGTGCTTGACCGCATCGGCAAGGCTACGGGTGTGGCGCGAACCGTGTCGTCCATCGTGCTGTCGGAGAAGTTCAATAGATGATGCACGACTTTACCTCCCCCATTGTGGGGAGGTCGATGCATGCAGCGAAGCGAAATGCATCGGGTGGGGGGCGATGGCAAAACCCACCCCCACCCGGCTCGCTTTGCTCGCCGACCTCCCCACAGCGGGAGGTAGCCCTGTTGTGTTTGCTCTAGTAAAACCAACGCGCCGTTCGGGGCCAATGCATGGATTCTGATCCGCCTCCACCGAAGCCCGTGCCGCAGCGCACCGTATTCGGCCATGCGCTTGCGCGGGCACGCAGTCCCAATCGCGCGCATATGGAGCGGCTGAAAGAGCGCATGCCCTATTGGTTCGTGGCGGGGCTGCTTTACGTGTTCGCGAGCTATCAGATTTTGATGAACCCGTTCGGGTTCAGCGAC
>DATHQA010000161.1:0-2588 GCA_035483375.1 Rhizomicrobium sp.
GGTATCGAAGCACTGACCAGCGAAGGCGCGCGGCTTTATCTGACGGGTCAAGCGGAGCTTGCACGCGAAGCCGCGGGTGCGCTTAAAACGAGTCCATCCGAATTGCCGGCGCGCGTTACGCAATTGTCCGACGACAAGCGCCGCCTTGAACGCGAACTCGCCGATGCGAAAAAAGCGTTGGCGCTTGCGGGGCCGTCCAAGGCGAATGATGGCGATGCCGTCAAAACCATCGCAGGCCTCAAGGTCGTGTTGCGCGCGGTCGATGGCGTCGCCGCAAAAAACCTCAAAGGTCTTGCCGATGATGCGAAAGCGAAGATCGGTTCCGGCATTGTCGCATTCATCGCGACTGCGGATGGAAAGGCTTCGCTTGTCGTCGGCGTCACCGACGATCTCACCTCGCGCATCAGCGCCGTCGACCTCGTGCGGCTCGGCGCGGAAGCGCTAGGCGGCAAAGGCGGCGGCGGGCGGCCCGACATGGCACAAGCCGGTGGGCCCGATGGTGCACGCGCGCAAGATGCACTCGCGGCCATCGAGCGTCGTCTTGGCGAACTCGCGCCTGCCTAACTAGACGGCTTGCAATACACGCAGATCTTGTTGCCGGTCGGATCGCGCAGATAAGCGCCGTAGAAGGTTTTCGAATCTGCAGGCCTCGGACCCGGCGCCCCCTCGTCCGAACCGCCAGCTTCCAAACCTGCTTCGTAAGCCGCCTTCACCTGCGCTTCGTCCTCGCCCTTGAATGCGATCATCGAACCGTTGCCGAACGTCGCCGGTTTCTTGTCATGCGGTGGGCAGACAAAGACGCTGTAGCCGTCCGTCCCTTTCGGCCCGTAGCCGATCCAGCCGCCATCGGCGAATTTGCGGTCCGCCCCAATCGCGCCGAACACGGCGTCATAGAATTTGCCGGACGCCTCGCCGTCGAGCGCGCCGATAGTGATGTAACCAATCATGCGATCCTCCCGTGTGAGCGGTTAATGTAATCACAACCATGAACAAATCAAGAACATAATTGCAGAACCGGGTTGCAGAATCCGCATGGCGAAAGATGCTTAGATACAGGCCGCATTCGGGAGGGGATCATGCGCAAACTCATTATCGGAATTGTGATCGTGGTCGCGGCGGCCGTCGGCGCGGTGTGGGCATTCAGTACGCCGGACATTCCGCGCGGCGATCTGGAGGCGAAATATGCGACAGCGCCTTCGCAATTCGTCACGCTGCCCGACGGCGCGCGCGCGCATCTGCGCGATCAAGGCCCGAAGGATGCGCCCGCGCTTATTCTTGTTCACGGCTCGAACGCTTCGCTCTTCACATGGGAACCGTGGACGCAACGCCTCGATAAGAAATTCCGCATCATCGCCGTCGACATGCCGGGACATGGACTGACGGGTGCGGTGCCGAACGGCGATTACTCGCAGGAAGGCATGGTGCGTTTCGTCAAGGAAATTGCCGACAAGCTTGGCCTCGACAAATTCGCGATTGCAGGCAATTCGATGGGCGGCGGCGTCGCCGCGCGGTTCGCGGAGGAATATCCCGACCGCGTCACACATCTCATCCTTGTCGATGCGGCGGGAATGAACACGAAATTCGGCGATCACGTACCGCTCGCGTTCCGGCTTGCGCGCGTGCCCGTCGTCAATCAGATGATGCTGTACGTCACGCCGCGCTCCATCGTGAGCGAAGGGCTCAACGACGCCATCGTACACAAGGAAATCATCACAAGCGCGATGATCGATTCCTATTGGGATTTCGCGCGCATGCAGGGCACGCGCGAGGCGACGCTTGCGCGCTTCGAATTGCCGATGCCGGCGGAAATTCCGCATGATATCGGTAAGATCAAAGCACCGACGCTAATCCTATGGGGCGAAGAGGATCATCTGATCCCGGTCGAAGCCGCCCATGCCTACGCGAACGCGATCCATGGCTCGAAACTCGTCATCTATCCGCATACGGGGCATCTGCCGCAGGAAGAAGTGGCGGATCAATCGGCGTCGGAAGTAGCGAAATTCCTGTGCGCATCGAGCGGAGCATCGAATGGCTGACGATACGCTTGCGGGCCGCAATCTCACGCAACTGGGATTGACCTGCCGGGATATTGACCGCACGCGGCATTTCTATCGTGACCTGCTCGGTCTTGCGCTTCTATTTGAAGCGGGCGGCATGATGTTTTTCCAATTGGTAAATATCAGGCTCATGATCGGACTCGAGCAGAAGCCGGATCAACCCATCGGCGGATCGATCCTTTATTTCGATGCGCCGGATATCGATGTATTGGGCAGCGCGCTCGAAGCGAAAGGCGTGAAATTCACCGGCCCAGCACAGACTGTTCAGCAAACCGCGACACACGAATTGAAGCTGCGCGAATTCTTCGATCCCGACGGCAATGCGTTGGCGCTGATGGGAATGGTGGCGAAGGACTGAATTCAGCGCGGATAAAGCATCATCTGCGTGCAGCGAAACAACGCGAGTGTCTTGCCGGTTTCGGTATGCGTGGCGCTCGCGTCCCACACTTGCGTGTTGCGGCCGCCATGAATGAGGCGCGCTTCGCATGTCACCGTGCCTTCGCGCGCGCTGCCGAGAAAATTGGTTTTGAG
>DATHQA010000162.1:0-2257 GCA_035483375.1 Rhizomicrobium sp.
GACACGAATTCACGGCGATGCTCGATACGGGTGCGAGCATCACGACGCTCAGTATGAGAGAGGCGCAGGCAGCCTTCAATCTCACGCCCGATTCGCCAGACGTGGAAAAAGGCGAACTGGTCAATGGCGATCCGAATATCAAAGCTTACTTTCATCGCTTCAAGACGCTGACATTCGAAGGCATCACGGTGGGTAATCCGCGCGTTGAACTCATTCCCGATCTGATGAGAGACCGTTTGGAGCGTGCACCTGAAACCGGATCGCGCCTTGCGACTCCTGGTGACGACGATACGCATGGCCTGCCCGCTATGCTCATCGGCTATTCGACCCTGAAACACCTGCACGTTTACATTGCCTATAAGGAGCAGAAGCTCTACATCACGCCCGCCTCGGCGCCTGCGCCTGCCGCAAGTGCGCCGCCCCCGGCGCCTGCGCATTAGGCGTCCTTGACCCCACCCCTCTTTCACCGCCAGATTGGGGCAACATCAGGGGAAGGAACAATCGATGTCGCTGCTGCTGGAATCCTCGGTTTATGCGTTCGGTTTCTATACGGCGCTCAATGCGCTCGTCATGCTCGCGCTCGCCATTCTTGTGGTGCGCGCACGCGTGACGACCAAAACCAACTTCGGCGATGGTGGAGGCATGCCGGAAATGGCGGGGCCCCTGCGCGCGCACGGCAATAACACAGAATATGTACCGATGGGCCTGCTTCTCATATTGGCTCTGGTCGAGCAGCCGGGCGGCTCCATCTGGCTGATCCATGCAGTCGGCCTGCCGCTCACGCTGGGGCGCATCCTGCACGGCATCGGTCTTTCACGCAGCACTGGCACCACGCCGTTCCGTTTACTCGGCATCCTGCTCACCTGGATCGCGTTCATCATCGGCATCGTCGCGGTGCTGTGGCTCATCTTCGTTCCGCAGGCAGCCCCCGTCCAGTGACGAAACCGGATCCACAAAGCATTCTCGACCGGCTCATCCAATCGGCGCTCGCAGCGGGCGCCGATGCCGCCGACGCGCTTCTGGCCGAAAGCGTTTCGGCAAGCGTGTCCTATCGCATGGGCAAGCTCGAGGATGTGGAGCGGGCCGAGTCCGCCGATCTCGGCTTGCGCGTGTTCGTCGGCCAGAAGGTTGCCTTTGTTTCATCCACCGATCTGACGCCAGGCGCGCTCGACGAACTTGCCCCGCGCGCCATCGCAATGGCGAAGCTTGCGCCGGAGGACAAATTCGCCTGCCTCGCGCCGCGTGAATTGCTCGCGCGCGACATCCCGCCTCTCGATATCGAAGACCCTAGCGAGCCTTCGGCGGAAACGCTCATCGCCTGGGCGCGCGATGTGGAAGGGGCTGCGCTTGCCGTTCCGGGTGTCACGAATTCCGAAGGCGGCGGTGCAAGCTTCGGCCGCAGCGCCATTGCGCTTGCGACAAGCACGGGCTTCTTCGGCCGTTATGCAGGCACAAGCCTCGGCATCGGTGTCGCCGTGCTTGCGGGCGAGGGCACAGGCATGGAGCGCGATTACGACAGCGCGAGTGCGCGGCACGCAAGCGATCTCGCAAGCGCTGCCGAAATCGGCAGGCATGCGGGCGAACGCGCGGTGAAGCGCCTGAACCCACGCAAGGTGAAATCGCAGGCCGTGCCCGTGATGTTCGATCCGCGTGTGTCGGCGGGGCTTATCGGCCATTTCGCGGGCGCGATCTCCGGCGCCTCCATCGCGCGCGGCGTGAGCTTCCTGAAGGACCGCCTGGGCGGGCAAGTCTTCGCTTCCGGTATCAATATCATCGACGATCCGCATCGCCTGCGCGGGCTTCGCTCCAAACCGTTCGACGGCGAAGGCGTGCGCAACCAGCGCCGTGCGCTCATCGAGAACGGCGTGTTGAAGACCTGGTTGCTCGATTGCGCAAGCGCGCGCCAACTCGGCCTCACCACGACGGGTCATGCCGCGCGCGGCACAGGCGGGCCGCCTTCGCCCTCCGCCACCAATCTCTACATGGAGCCCGGCACGCTCTCGCCCGATGCGCTCATGGCCGACATCGCGCAGGGCTTCTACGTCACCGAACTCATGGGCATGGGCGTCAATGGCGTAACGGGCGATTATAGCCGCGGCGCCACAGGCTTCTGGATCGAGAACGGTAGAATCGCTTATCCCGTTTCCGAAGTGACCATTGCCGGAAACCTGAAGGATATGTTCCGTGCGGCTGTGCCCGCCGACGACCTTGTTTTCCGCTATGGTACGAATGCGCCGACCATACGCATCGAAGGGAT
>DATHQA010000163.1:0-6574 GCA_035483375.1 Rhizomicrobium sp.
CAAGTTAAAATCACGGGCGCGGGCGGCAAACAGATCCCATGCGAAGTCGTCGGCTTCCGCGACGGACACGCGCAGGCCATGCCGCTCGGGACGCTGGACGGCGTGACGCTCGGCGCACGCGCGGAGTTCGATGATCGTCCGGCTGTCGTGTTCCCGTGCCGTGCCTGGCTTGGCCGTGTGGTCGATGCGTTCGGCAAGCCGACCGACGGCAAAGGCCCGCTGCCGCAAGGAATGGATGCCTATCCAATAAAGGCCGCACCGCCATCGGCACATTCGCGCGCGCGTCTCGGCGGCAAGCTCGATCTCGGCGTGCGCGCGCTCAATGCGTTCGCGACATGCTGCAAGGGTCAGCGCATGGGAATCTTCGCGGGCTCCGGCGTCGGCAAATCGACTCTGCTTGCGATGCTCGCGCGCAATACGGATGCGGATGCGATTGTTATCGGGTTGGTCGGCGAACGCGGCCGCGAATTGAAAGAATTTATCGAAGACGACCTCGGCGAAGAAGGATTGAAACGCAGCGTCGTCGTCGCCGCGACATCCGATGAGCCCGCACTCGTGCGCAGACAGGCCGCTTATGTTGCGATGGCCGTTGCGGAACAGTTGCGGGACCAGGGCTTGCATGTGCTGTTGCTGATGGACAGCGTGACCCGTTTTGCGATGGCACAACGCGAGATCGGACTCTCCGCAGGCGAGCCTCCGGCGACCAAAGGCTATACGCCGACCGTGTTCGCGGAACTTCCGCGATTGCTGGAACGCGCAGGGCCGGGTTTGATGGGACAGCGCGGCAGCATCACAGGATTGTTCACCGTGCTTGTCGAAGGCGACGATCACAACGAACCCGTGGCCGATGCGGTGCGCGGTATTCTCGACGGCCACATTGTGCTCGACCGCGCGATTGCCGAACGCGGGCGATATCCCGCCATCAACGTGCTCAAATCGATTTCGCGCGCGATGCCCGGCTGCAATACCGAAGACGAGCAGGCGATTGTCGCGCGTGCGCGCCTGCCGCTTGCGACATACGACGATATGCAGGAACTCATTCGTCTCGGCGCGTACAAGACGGGCACGAATCCGGAAGTGGACGGCGCAATAAAATTGCATCCGCAACTCGAAGCTTTCCTTACGCAAAGAAAAGACGAACGGTCGAGGCTCGGCGACGGCTATGCCGCGCTCGACCGCATCGTCAGCGCGCAGAACGTTGGGGGTAGGGCATGAAACGGGCCGACACGCTTCTGCGCGTCAAGCGCTTCCGCGTCGAGGAATTGAAGCGCCGCATGGCGACGCTCGACCTCATGAAAGCCGATCTCGAGAAGAAGCTCGCCGATCTCGAGGATTCGATTGCGCGCGAACGCCAGCGCGCGAATGATTCCGATATCGGGCGTCTCGCGTTTCCATCCTTCCTGCGCTCCATCGATGTGCGGCGCGAGAATCTGCGCGCGACGCTGAAGGAGATCGAGCGCGAGCGTGTCGTCTGCCAGGACGATCTCGCCGCTGCCTATCAGGATCTGAAAAGCCTTGAGCTCGCGAACGAGGCGCAGGTCAAGCGCGTGGCCGAGACCGAGTCACGCCGCTCGCAATCCCGCCTCGACGAAATGGCGCTCGTCCGCCACTTGCGCAAACACGCCTACCGGCAGGTTTGAGCGGGCGCGGTGCGGGCCATGATATTATCCGCCTACTGATTCTGTTCCGGAGCGGAGGAACTCATGTCGTTTTCGGAATTGATCGCGCCGTTTCTGGGCCGCGTGGTGCTTGCCTGGTATTTCCTGGGCCAAGTGTGGCTCGCCGCGAATCATTGGCACGAAACGCTCGCCACGATGGCGGAGAAGAACGTGCCCGCTGCGCCGATTATCCTCGTGCTCGCGCTTGCCGTGATGGTGCTGGGCGGATTGGCGTTGCTGTTCGGTTTCCACACACGGCATGGCGCGATGCTGCTGTTCGCTTTCACGATTTCCGCCGCCGTGACGATGCATGATTATTGGCACATCGATGATGCCACGATGCATGACGCGCACATGGCCGCTTACGAGTTATTCGTACGCGAGATCGCGATTGCGGGCGCGTTATTATTCATTGTCGGCATTGGGCCGGGGCGTTTCGCCATCGACAATCGCGGTAAGAAGGGCGGCGGGGGGCACTAAACTGTTCGAGCAGCCTGCACAGGCGATCTGCGTGCCTTCAATCCCAGTGCAATCGCTTCAATGGCTTTTGTCGCAGCACTATCGGGATAAAGCGCAGGCAAGGCCGTTTGCCGCCGCACGGCTTCCGCAGCATGTGTGTCGCGCGGGATGCGGCCGAGATAAAGCGGTGCGACCTTCAGGAAATTCTTCGCCGCCGCGATGAGGCTGTCCGCCGTGCGTCGCGCTTCCGTTTCGCTTTGCGTCATGTTGACGATCACATCCGGTGCGCGCGCGCAACGCCGCAGCATGAGCTTCACGAATGCATAGGCATCGGTGAGCGAGGCGGGATCGGGCGTCATCGCAAGCAGCGTCTCGTCGGCGCGGCTTGCGAAATACATCACCGTCGCATCCACACCCGCGCCGAGATCGAGCACGACGCGGTCGTACAATTCCGCCTTGCGCAGCGCGGCGATGAGCTTGCTGCCGCTTTGCTCGTTGAGATTGGCGAGCGCGCCGGAGCCTGCGGGCGCCGCAAGCAGATCGAAACGTCCGCGCACGGTCACGACTGCTTCGTCGATGCGGCGCGCGCCCGAAAGCACGCCCGGCAGATCGCCGCTCTGCCCAAGGCCCAGATGAATCGCGGCATTCGAAAGGCCCAGATCGCAATCGCAGATGAGCACGCGCTCGCCCGACTGCGCGAGCAGATAGGCGAGGCTTGTCGCGATGAGCGTCTTGCCCGTACCGCCTTTGCCTGAACCGATGGCTGTGAGACGCGGACCCGTCATTGCGTGCCTGTGCGGTCGGGGTTGGCGTGCGCTTCGATGAGAAGGCGCGACAGCGAAAGCGGCGTCAGGGTTTCCAACCCGCCCGCGATGAAGGGCGAGCGCGTGATATGCGCAAGCGGGATGCCTTGGGCAGTGGCGCTCGCAAGCGCACCGAAGCGCCGCGTCATGTCGAGGCATGTAACGACGAGCCGTGTCGCACCTGCCGCGCGCAACGCCGCGACTGTTTCGCCCGTGTCTTCGGCATCCGACGTTGCCGCCGCAACGCCGATTGTTTCGAGGCCCTCGATCGTTGCAAGTGCAGCAAACGCCGTGCGCGCTTTTGGATTGCGCGGATCGAAGCCAGCCGTGTCGGCAATCGCGACGTGGTTCCTGGAAAGCGCTTCGCCGAATGCCTTCGCAAGCGCTTCGGCCGTGTCGGCGACAACGATCTTGGCGGACAGATGATCGGCGAATGTCTCAAGCCGCGCGACCGCGCCCGCACCTTCCGCATCGGCTGCGATAAGCGTGACATCGCGCGAAATAAGCCGCGCATGTGCCGCGATCTTCGCTGCGACCGCCGTCTTGCCTGCGCCGTTCACGCCCGCAAGCAGAATGCCTTTGAGCTTCGTGAAATCGAGCGGCGCAGATTTCATGCGTGTGTCGAACGCAGCCGCAAGCGCCAGCGTCATGTCGGGCAGACCGCATTTCTCCGCCGCTTGCGCCACCACATGCGAAAGCGTTTCGGGCGCACGATGGCCATGCAGGATCGAAAGCAATTCCGCACGATTGAAATTGCGCGAGATGTTTTTCTTTTCCGTCACTTCGCCGCGCAGACGCCGCGCGATGCTGGCGCGATGCGCATCTTCGAAATTGAGCGGCTGCGGTTCCTGCGTTTGCGGCGCAGCCAAAGCCTCCGCCGTTTCCTCGGCATTCGCTTCGGCTTCGGGTTCCTCGATGGCTGCGCGCACCATCATGCCGCCATTCTTCGTGCGCTGGCGCGAAACGATGATCGCTTCCGGTCCAAGTTCTGCGCGCACCGACGCGAGCGCTTCCTGCATATTCTTCGCGATGAATGTCTTGAGCTTCATCGCTTACACCTGGCCCAGCGTGCGCAGCCGCACGCTTGCATGGATCTCGTTCTGCGAAAGCACGACGGTCTGCGAACGGAACCGCTCCACGATCGAGCGCACGAAGGGTCTGATCTGTGGGCTCGTGAGCAGCACGGGCACATCGCCGTTCTGGCCCGCTTCGTCGAAGCGCATGCGCACGGTCTGGATGAATTGCTGAAGCTGCGAAGGCGCCATCGCGAGTTGGCGTTCCTCGCCTTGCCCCACAATGGATTCCGCGAATGTCTGTTCCCATGCGGGCGAAAGCGCGATGAGCGGCAGATAACCGCCCGGTGCCAGATGCTGGTGACAGATCTGGCGGGCAAGCCGCGCGCGCACATGCTCCGCAATATAAAGCGCGTTCTTCGTGTGGCCGACAGCTTCGGCAATACCTTCGAGGATCGCGGGCAAATCGCGGATCGAAACGCGCTCGGCGAGCAGTGTCTGCAACACGCGCTGCACGCCCGTGATCGCGATCTGCGAGGGAACGAGTTCGTCCACCAACTTCTTCTGTTCCGCGGGCAGATCGTCGAGCAGCTTCTTCGTTTCGGCGTAGGACAGAAGCTCACTCATATTCTGCTTGAGCACTTCGGTCAGATGCGTGGTGAGCACCGTGCCCGGATCGACGACGGTAAGGCCGCGGAACGATGCCTCTTCGCGCATCGCCTGCGAGATCCAAGTCGCGGGTAGGCCGAATGCAGGCTCCGTCGTGTGCGTGCCGGGAAGATCGATGGGGCGGCCTTGCGGATCCATCACAAGCAGCGAGCCGGGGAACAATTCACCGCGGCCGGATTCCACTTCCTTCACGCGGATGCAGTATTCGTTCGCGCCGAGTTGCATATTGTCGAGGATGCGCACGCTGGGCATCACGAAGCCCATTTCTTGCGCGAGTTGGCGTCGCAGCGCCTTGATCTGATCGGTGATGCGCTGACCCTTCACATCGTTGATGAGCGGCAGCAGCGCATAGCCGAGTTCGACACGCAGTAGATCGAGCGCGAGCGCGGTCGAGATCGGTTCTTCCTTCGGCGTTGCGTCGGCGCGCGTCTTGTCTTCGGCGGCTTTCTGCTTCGCGGCGACTTCGTCTTTCTGTTTGTAGGCAAGCCAGGCAAGGAAACCGACAGCGCCCGATAGCCCTGCGAACACAAGCGTCGGCATGCCGGGCAGCACGGCCACAACGCCCATGACGGCAGATGCCATGCCGAGCGCCTGCGGATAAAACGAAAGCTGGTTTATCAGCGCCTTGCCCGTTTCGCCTTCGACGCCCGCTTTCGAGACCATGAGGCCTGCAGCAGTGGAGACGATGAGCGCAGGCATCTGGCTTACGAGGCCGTCACCGACGGTGAGCAACGTGAAGGTCTGCGAGGCATCGACGAAACTCATGCCTTTCTGCGCGACCGCGATGATGATGCCGCCCACGATATTGATGGCCACGATCATGAGACCCGCAATCGCATCGCCGCGCACGAATTTGCTCGCGCCGTCCATCGCGCCGAAGAAGTTGGATTCGCCTTCGAGAGTCTTGCGGCGCTGGCGCGCCTCGTTTTCGTCGATAAGGCCGGAAGACAGATCGGCATCGATTGCCATCTGCTTGCCGGGCATCGCGTCCAACGTGAAACGCGCGGCCACTTCGGCGATGCGGCCCGAACCTTTCGTGATGACCACGAAATTCACGATCACGAGGATCGCGAACACGATAAGGCCGATGACGAAATTGCCCTGCATGATGAGTTTGCCGAACGCCTGGATCACATAGCCGGAGGCGGCCGTGCCTTCATTGCCGTGGCTAAGAATGAGGCGCGTGGAAGCAAGGTTCAGCGCAAGGCGCATCATCGTCGTGATGAGCAGCATCGCGGGGAACGACGAAAACTCGAGCGGTTTCCTGATGAACACCGCCGTCATGAGGATGAGGATCGAAAACGAAAGCGAGAAGGCGAGACAGATATCGAGCAGCCAGCGCGGCAATGGCACGATCAGCACGATGAGGATCGCCATGATCCCGATGGCGAGACCCAGATCGCTGCGCTTTATGTATTGGGCAAGCCAATTGAGCGACGCACCGGCGCCGTTTACTGGCGGTAAGGCTGCGGTATCGGTGTTAGCCATCGCGCCCTAACGCCAGTTGAAAGATTTTCCTCTCCCGTGAACGGGAAGAGAAAGATGTTTGTCGCCCCACGCTATAGCCCTTCAGCTTGCCATCCGCGTTTCGCCGTGTTGCGGAATGGCAAGACCGGAATCGCTGTATTCGCGCAGCTTGTTGCGCAGCGTGCGGATCGAGATACCGAGGATGTTCGCCGCATGCGTGCGATTGCCGAGGCAATGATCGAGCGTATCGAGAATGAGATCGCGCTCGACATCGGCAACCGTGCGGCCGACCAGTCCGCGCGTGACGGCGGCGGCGGATTCAACCGCCACCTTCACGGGACCGGGCACATCCGGTGCTGCGCTCACATGTGTGCCGTCGGGCAGGCGGATCGCTTCGGGCGTGATCTCCGAGCCCGTCGCGAGCAGCACGGCACGATGGATCGTGTTCTCGAGTTCACGCACATTGCCGCGCCAGGGATGATTGATGAGAAGCCGTTCCGTCGCC
>DATHQA010000164.1:0-5126 GCA_035483375.1 Rhizomicrobium sp.
TGCCGTCATTGCTGTCTTGGTCCTGATCGCGTGCTCGCGTACACACGCGCCTGTGGGCCGATGGGAAGGTACATATGACACCAACAACACGATGGTCGCGGCCCGGCTTGAGATCGAGCCGAACGGCATGGTCCGGGCGAGTGCGCCCGATGCGAGTTTGCCTCCAGGTGCAAGCGATCAGGACAGGGCAGCCCTTCGCCAGCGGCTCGCAGGCGACCTAGCCGCCGCATGGCAGGATGCCCTGCCCAAGCCCATGGATTTCGACGGCCGCGAATTCCACAAGCCCGGCGGCATCGCGCGTCAGATGATCTGGGATGCCGACAAGAAACAGATGACGCTTGTGCTTTATCTCGGAACCGATCCCGCGATCTACATTCCGATGCGCGCGGTCGGCGATTTCAGCGACAATCCGTGGGGCGGATAGCTCTTGATGACACCATCATTTAATTCACCAATGTTATGAATAGCATAGCCGCTTCCCGTTTTGGTCCGGCCCGTTTCAACTCCATTTGTGGAACGTGAAGAACGCAGCGCAGATGAGCAAACCGAACGCGACGAAATGATTCCAGCGGATCTGCTCGCCCAGATACGCGACCGAGAACACCCCAAAGACCAAAAGCGTGATGATCTCCTGCATGGTCTTAAGCTGGGCTGCCGAATAGACCATATGGCCGATCCGGTTGGCGGGAATGGCAAGCCAATATTCGAAAAAGGCTATGCCCCAACTCACGAGGACCGTGGCCCAGAGGGGTGCGCCGGGGTAGCGGAACTGCCCGTACCACGCGAATGTCATGAAGATGTTGGAAAAGAACAGCAGGAAAATCGGTGCGATAGCAGGCGAAATCATGGTTTCTCCTTCGACAGAATGGTCACGCAACAAAATGTTCAAAGCGCCGAACCTTCGCCGCAATTGGGTGGTCGTATGGTGCGTCGGCGCAAGCGCTAATGATTGCGGCGAAACCTTGGCGGACAAGACTTTTTTTGACAAACGCCATGGACGGAAGGTTGCAATGGTGCGACACTTCCGTCATCCGATTTTGGGGAGGAATAACCCATGAGACTCAGCCATGTTTCAGCCCTCATCGCGGGCGCGATTGGGGCCACTCTTCTCGCTGGTTCATCTCAGGCTGCCATTACCGTTCTCGGCACGGGCATGGCGAGCGATTGTTATCAGGCTGCCGAATTCGGCGGCGATCCGCGCGCAGGCGTTTCGACATGCACGCAGGCGCTCGACGAACCGATCTCGTTGCTCGACCGTGCGGCGACCTTCGTCAATCGCGGCATCCTCGAAGCGCGAATCGAAATGTCGAAGGAAGCGCTCGACGATTACAACATCGGTATCAAACTTCGTCCCGATCTCGCCGAAGCCTATATCGATCGCGGCGCGACCTACATCGCGGTCCATCGCTATGCAGAGGCGCTGCAGGATATCGACAAGGGCATCGGGCTTGGCGCGCGCCAGCCTGAAGTCGCTTATTACGACCGCGCCATCGCCCATGAAGGCATCGGCGATATTCGCGGCGCATATGAGGACTACAAGAAGGCGCTTGAGCTGCAACCGAATTTCGCTTTGGCGGCAGATCAGTTGACGCGCTTCAAGGTCGTCAAGAAGCCGACGTCCGGCGGAGTCTGATTTCGTTTCAAGTATCCCCATCGGTTGATGGATGGGCGTGAGCGTCTTTCGACGCTTGCGCCCATTCGCGCTTTAAGGGGCGCGATTCAAGATTACAGAAAATTGTTTCGCGAGGAGGATACGCACACGCCCCTCGCGACAATTCGATACAATTGACGGCAGCCTGCCGCTTTTCCCTCGCTCTTCAGGCGCTCAAGGTGCCGCCAACGCGAGCATATCCGCATCGGCGCTCCATCCGGGATGTGTTCGCGCGGGCGGCCGGAGTCCGCACCCCGAAGTGGATTTCCGGCCGCCCCACCATTGTCTGCGATCTTCAAATCACACCCGCGCGAGGGCCTTGTGTTCGGCAGGCCAGCCGCTATGTAGAGGCGGGGGCAGACTGCGCCGGTTTCGCGCGATAAATTAGAGCGAGTGATGACGAAATTCCTGTCTTCTGCGTCCGCCATGACCATTGCGCTGGTGCTAGCCGGCTGCGCAACACCCGTGCCGCAAGTGCTGACGCCGACCGACACGCCGCAAGGTTTTGCCGCGCCCAAAGCCAAGGACGCTTCCATCTGGCCCGCCGCAGGCTGGTGGACGGGCTTCGGCAGTCCCGAAATGACGGATTTCATCGCCTCGGCGCAGAAGGACAATCTGAGCATCGCGCAGGCCTATGCCGCCGTGCTGCAGGCGCGCGCAGAGCAAGGCATCGCACGTTCCGCATTGCTGCCGACGATCACGGGCGATGCGAGCGCCCAGCAATCCGGTTCGCGGCAATCGGTGATCGTTCCGGGCACGACGACCGGCACCGGCACAACAACAACCACGACGACGGGCACACCTGCCAAGCATTTCATCACGGTCGGCGAGCTCGGCCTTTCGCTCGATGCGACCTACCAACTCGATCTGTTCGGCAAGAACCAGGACACCTATCGCGCTGCGTCGGAAGCGTTGCGTTCGAGCCGCTATGCGCAAGAAGTCGTGGCGCTCACCGTCACGGCGCAGGTTGCCGAAACCTATTTCGAAGTGCTCGCGCTGCGCGAACGCGTGAAAATCGCGCAAGACAATATCGACGCCGCCAACCGCATCCTCACGATCGTGAAGGCGAAGGTGCAGAACGGCGTTTCGTCGAACCTCGATCTCGCGCAGCAGCAGGCGCAGCTTGCAGGACAAGAGGCGCTCGTGCCGGCGCTGAAGGAACAGGAACGCGAGGCGATCAATTCGCTTGCCGTTCTGCTTGGTCGCGCGCCCGAGGGCTTCGACGTGAAGGCGCAGGATATGAGCATCGTCTCATTGCCTATCGTGCAGCCCGGATTGCCGTCCGAATTGCTGCGGCGCAGACCCGATGTCGCCGAAGCCGAAGCGGCGCTCGCGGCAGCACACGGCAATGTGGATGCGGCGCGCGCGGCGTTCTTCCCGTCCATCGGCTTGTCGGCACAAGGCGGCGTGCAGAGTTCGGCGCTCGGCTCGCTGTTCAGCGGCGGCTTGTTCTACGCGCTCGCAGCGCAGGCCATTCAAACGATCTTTGACGGCGGTTTGCTCTCTTCCGAAAGCGACGAAGCCAAGGCCGTGCAGCAGGAAGACATCGCGAATTACCGCTCCACCGTCATCAATGCGTTCGCCGATACCGAACGCGCGCTCGGCCAGGTCTCAAGCCTTGCCGAACAGGAACGCCTGTTGACCGACGAAGTGAGCAATGCCGCCGAAGCATTCCGCATTTCGGAATTGCAATATCGCGAAGGTGTGGCCGATCTGCTTACCGTGTTACAGGCGCAGCAGACGCTGTTCACAGCCGAAGACACGCTCGCGCAGACCAAGCTCGCGCGGCGTCAGGCGCTTGTGGGTCTTTATCAAGCGCTCGGCGGCGGCTGGAGCGCGGACGACACGAAACAAACGACCGTGCCGCCGAGCATCCTGCCTGCGACGTCGCCCGTGCCGGAAGGACCGTCCTACCCCGACCTGCTCGCACCGGCAGCGCCAGCAAACGCCCCGCCAGCGCCGACGCCCGCGAAGAAGCATTAAAGTCGTTTCGGATTGAATTGAATCATACCCGTCATGGTAGGGCTTGACCCTGCCATCCATCGCGTTCGCGTCGGTGAACGCAAGTGACTCTAATCCGGCGCATGGATATGCGCCGGATAGATGGCCGGATTAAATCCGGCCATGACGGAAGGTGGATGAGCTCAAACCAAAACCGTTCTAGTGCCCCAACACATGATGTGGTTTGTAAGGCTCCGCCAGCCGCTTCAATTCCTCTTCGGATAGTTTGAGCGAAAGCGCCGCCAGCGCGTCGTCGAGATGGTTCATCTTCGACGCGCCCACAATCGGCGCAGTCACGCCCGGCTGCGCGAGCAACCACGCGAGCGCCACTTGCGCATTGTTGACGCCGCGCGCGTTTGCGATCTCGCTCACGCGATCCACGACGTCGAAATCGCTGTCCTCGCGATAGAGCATGTGAGCGAACTCATCGCTCTTCGCTCGCGTCGTATTGCCTTCCTCGCCGCGTTTGCGGTTGCCCGCGAGGAACCCGCGCGCCAATGGGCTCCATGGAATGACGCCGATGCCTTCCGCGCGGCATAGCGGCATCATCTCGCGCTCCTCCTCGCGATAGACGAGATTATAATGGTTCTGCATGGAGACGAAGCGCGTCATGCGCATCGCATCCGCCGTCGAGAGATATTTGGCGAATTGCCATGCATACATCGACGACGCGCCTATATAACGCGCCTTGCCCGCCTTCACGACATCGTGCAGCGCCTCCACCGTTTCGGCGATGGGTGTGTGCTTGTCGAAGCGGTGGATCTGATAAAGATCGACATAGTCGGTCTTGAGCCGCCGCAGGCTACTGTCGATGGCGTGCATGATGTGCTTGCGCGAAAGCCCGCGATCGTTCGGATCTTCGCTCATCGGATTATAAACCTTCGTCGCGATGACAAGGCGCTCGCGCGACGGCGCAAAATCGGCAAGCGCGCGGCCCAGCACTTCCTCGCTCGCGCCAAGCGAATACACGTCCGCCGTATCGAAGAAATTGATGCCCGCTTCGAGCGCCTGTTTGATGAAGGGGCGGCTCGCCTCCTCGTCCAGCACCCAATCGCGCCATTTCGGCGTGCCGTATGTCATCGTGCCGAGACAGATGCGTGAAACCCTCAGGCCCGTTTGGCCGAGACGAACATATTCCATCGTTCCCTCGCTTATCGTTGAGTCAGAACGATAGCATCAAATCATGTTTTCCAGAACGTGACGATGGAACCACCGACGACGATGAACAACCCGCCGACAAGGATCGACAAACTCGGCAGCGTGCGGAACGCGATGTAATTGATGATCTGCCACATGACGAACAACGTCGCGATATAAAGCCCCACAACCTGTCCGAACTCGAGCGGCGCGAGATTGAGCGCGGAACCGTAACCGAACAGCAATGCCGCGCCGACGACGAACAATCCCACACGCATCAATCCGGCGTGCTGATAGATACCCATGCGGACAATGGCATCGCCGCTGACCTCAAGCA
>DATHQA010000165.1:0-7232 GCA_035483375.1 Rhizomicrobium sp.
CCGACACGATCGACGAATTCGAACGCCGCCTTGCCGGCGCCAACACGCTGGTCTGGAACGGCCCGTTCGGCGCGTTCGAGACACGGCCCTTCGACCGCGGCACCGTGGCGGCTGCGAAACTCGTCGCCGAGCGCACCGCGGCGGGCAAGCTCCTCTCCGTGGCAGGTGGCGGCGATACGGTTGCGGCGCTGAATCATGCAGGCGTGGCGGAAGATTTCAGCTATGTTTCGACCGCAGGCGGCGCATTCCTCGAATGGATGGAAGGCCAGGAATTGCCGGGCGTGGCAGCGCTCGCCCACAGCAGAAGGAAATAGACGATGGATATTGCGGATTTGAGCGCGACCGCGCGGGCGATGGTGGCGAAGGGCAAGGGCCTTCTTGCAGCCGATGAGAGCACGGGCACGATCCAGAAACGCTTCGACAAGATCGGCGTCGAGAACACGGAGAACAATCGCCGCGATTATCGCGAGCTTCTGTTCCGTTCGACGGGCGCGATGCGCGACAATATCTCGGGCGTCATCCTCTATGACGAAACGATCCGCCAGAAGGCGAAGGACGGCACGCCGCTCGTGAAGCTTATCCAGGATTCGGGCGCGATCCCGGGCATCAAGGTCGATCTCGGCGCGAAGCCGCTTGCCGCGTTTCCGCATGAGACGATCACCGAAGGGCTCGATGGCTTGCGCGAGCGCCTCATCGAATATCACAAGCTCGGCGCGCGCTTTGCGAAATGGCGCGCGGTCATCGATATAGGCGCGGGCATTCCCACCTATTCTTGCCTGACGGCGAATTGCCACGCGCTCGCGCGTTATGCGGCGCTGTGTCAGGAAAATGATATCGTTCCCATCGTCGAACCCGAAGTGCTCATGGATGGCGATCACGACATCGACCGCTGCGCCGAAGTGACGGAATGGGTGCTGAAGCAGCTTTATTCGGATCTCTACATCGCGCGCGTGGCGCTCGAAGGCACGGTGCTGAAGCCCAACATGGTGATCGCGGGCAAGAAATGTCCGAAACAGGCGAGCACGGAGGAAGTCGCGCGCAAGACCGTGAAGGTGCTGAAGGCCTGCGTGCCCAGCGTCGTGCCGGGCATCGCATTCCTTTCCGGCGGCCAATCCGATGAGGAAGCGACCGCGCATCTGAACGCGATGACGGCGAATTACGAATTGCCGTGGTCGCTGACCTTCTCTTACGGCCGCGCGTTGCAGGCAGCCCCGCAAAAAGCGTGGAGCGGCAAAGCGGAGAATGTCGGCGCTGCACAGGCAGCGTTCGCCCATCGCGCGCGCATGAACGGGCTTGCCACAATCGGCAAATGGACGCCCGAGCTGGAGAAGCAGGCGGCTTGAGCGACTGCCGCCTTTATCTCATCACGCCGCCGAAATTCGAGATGCGCGTTTTCGCAGAGGAATTGAAACGCGCGCTCGGCGCGGGCGATGTCGCGTCGCTGCAATTGCGCATGAAAGATTCGCGCGACGGTGAAATCCTGCGCGCCGCCGAAACGCTCATGCCGATTGCGCAAGCGGGCGGTGTCGCGTTCATCGTGAATGATCGTCCCGATCTTGCAGCGCAAATGGGCGCGGACGGCGTGCATATCGGCCAAGAGGATGCGTCCTATGCCGAGGCGCGCGCGGCGGTCGGCAAGAACGCGATTGTCGGCGTGACGTGCCACGACTCCCGCCATTTCGCGATGGAGGCCGCCGAAGCGGGCGCGGATTATGTCGCGTTCGGCGCGTTCTATCCCACGCAAACCAAAGAGACGAAAACGAAAGCCGAGATCGAACTGCTGCAATGGTGGAGCGAACTCATGGTCGTGCCATGCGTCGCCATCGGCGGCATCACGGCGGAGAACGCAAAACCGCTCATCGAGGCAGGCGCGGATTTCATCGCCGTGTCGTCCGGCGTGTGGAATCACCCCTCCGGTCCCGCCGCTGCCGTGCAGTCCTTCAACAGACTTTTGACCGGATGACTTTGGCGAGCCGCCCTGCTACAGCCCGCCCCATGCCCTATATCTCGCCCGCCCTGAATGTGATGATCGCCGCCGCGCGCAAGGCCGGGCGTGGGCTCATCCGCGATTTCGGCGAGATCGAGCATCTTCAGGTCTCGATGAAGGGGCCGGCCGATTTCGTCTCCACCGCCGATGAGCGCACGGAGCGCATCCTGATCGAGGAGCTTTCGCGTGCGCGGCCCGGCTATGGTTTCCTGGTCGAGGAATCCGGCACCATCGAAGGCCCCGACAAATCGCACCGCTTCATCATCGACCCGCTCGACGGCACGACGAATTTCCTGCACTCGATCCCGCATTTCTCGATCTCGATTGCGCTGGAGCGTGACGGACAGGTCGTTTCCGGCGTCGTGTTCAATCCCGTTACGGACGAGATGTACGTGGCGGAAAAGGGAAGCGGCGCGTTCCTCAACAACAAGCGGTTGCGCGTGGCGGCGCGGCGCGAATTGAAATCCACGCTGTCGGCGACGGGCATTCCGTATCTGGGCCGGGAGGGGCATGAGCGGTTCCTCGCCGAACTCGCCGCCGTGATGGGCGCGAGCTCCGGCGTCAGGCGTTTCGGCTCGGCGGCGCTCGATCTCGCCTATGTCGCGATGGGGCGTTACGACGCGTTCTGGGAGCGTGGTCTCAAACCGTGGGATATCGCCGCTGGCATGCTCCTCGTGCGCGAAGCGGGCGGGCGCGTCAGCGACCTCAATGGGCAGGAGACGATGCTCGAAACAGGCGACATCCTCGCCTCCAACGAGCTGCTGCATCCCCAGTTCCTCAAACTGTTGAGGGGCGCGCCCTAGCCGTTTACTCTGTTTTCGGTTGTGACAGGGATTCTCGGATGAACAAGACAGTGGCGTTTCTCATCCTTGCGGCAGGTCTTGGCGCAGGCAGCGCGGCTTTCGCGCAGGCCGAAAGCGCAAGCGGCGCGCAGGTCGTGTACGATCCCGCGACGAATTCCGCGCGCGTGACCGATCCCCTGTTCCAACCGCAGGCGATGCAAACCGCGCCCGCTTTGTCCGCCGAGCCGATCCATCTGCATATGCCCAGGCCGCATGTCGTGCATCACAGCGCGCCCGTTGCGGCGGCAGCACCCGCCGAGACGCCGACGGCCGACATGGCTGAGGCGGAGCCTGCGCCTGCCGAAACCGCGCCGCCAGCAGCAGCGCCGGCACCGGCCCCTGTCGAGTCCGCGCCGCTACCGCCTGCGCCGAAGCCGAAAGTCGCGAAGGCTGCGCCGCCGAAACCACCTGCGCCGCAACGACAGGCAAAGGCCGCTCCGCCGCCTCAGAACATGGCCGCGCCCGCAGGACCCGACGCCGCCATCCCGTTCTCGATGGACAGCAGCACAACCGATCTGGCGCCCGAACCGCCCAAGCATGGCAAGCAGACGCGCATGGCGAGCACGGAAGCACCATCGCCCACGCAGGACGGCAAGCATGTTCGCATCATCTTTGCGCCATCCTCGACTGAGCCTACGCCCGAAACGGCGGCAAGCGTCGCGTCCGTGGCCGCGAACATCAATACGGGTTTGCGCACGAGTTCGGACCGCGTGCTGCTCCAGGCCTATGGCGGGTCGACGAACGACAAATCGTCGAATGCGCGGCGGCTATGTCTCAAGCGTGCACTTTCAGTGCGCCAGCTTCTCATCGACGCAGGCATTCCATCGGATCGCATCGATGTGCGCGCGATGGGCGGCGCAGGCCTCGGCGATCCGCCCGACCGCGTGGACATGATCGTTCATGGCTAATTTTAATTGTCGCGCAGCCTGACGCGAACCGTTTCACACTTCGCGGCTGCGCTCTAATCCATTCTCACATCGCGCGCTTCGGGACCGAATGCCGCAAACAGCATGATGAGCAGTGCGGCCGCAATCGCCACACCTGCCAAGCCATAAGAAAAATTGCCACCGGTCGCCGCCGCAAGCGTGCCCTGTACGGTCGTGTTCACCGACGCGAGGAAATTCCCAAGCTGATAGACCGTGCCGGGAAAGGCGCCACGGGCGGACGCAGGCGACAACTCGTTCAGATGCGCAGGGATCACACCCCAGCAACCCTGCACGAAGAATTGCATCGCGAAAGATGCGGCCGCGAGCACAAAGGGCGTTGCGCCAAACGCCCAAAGCGGCGCCAAGGGGATCACAAAAAGTGCTGCGAGCATAAGCGAACGCCTGCGGCCGAAACGCTGCGAAAGATAGCCGAACGCAAGGCCGCCCAATATCGCGCCGATATTGTAGATAACGGCAATGGCACTTGTGAGATGCGGGCCAAAGCCAAGCTGTTTCTTGAGGAACGTCGGATAAAGATCCTGGGTACCGTGACTGAGGAAATTCATGCAGGTCATGAGGAGAATGGCATAGACCGCCAGTGCCCAGTGTTTCTTCAGGACATCGACCACCGTTTCGGATTTCTCTTTCAGCGAACCGGCGACAAAGCCGGGCGATTCCGGCACATGGCGGCGGATATAAAGCACCATAAGCGCGGGCAGTACGCCGACCATGAACAATCCGCGCCAGCCGATGATCGGAAACAGGAAATAATAGACGAGCGAAGCGAGCAGATAGCCCGATGAATAACCCGTTTGCAGGATGCCGGAGACAAGCCCGCGCGATTCCGCCCGCACCGTTTCCATCGTGAGCGATGCACCGATTCCCCATTCGCCGCCCATCGCGATACCGAATAGCGCGCGGATGATGAGGAAGATCGCGAAATTCGGTGCGAACGCCGATGCGAAAGCGAGCGCCGAATAGCAGATCACGTCGAACATGAGCACGGGCCTGCGGCCGAAACGATCCGCAAGTCGCCCAAAAACGAACGCGCCGATGGGCCGGAACGCGAGCGTGATCGTGGGCACGATCGTCGCGTCCAACCCGTTCGCGCCCCTCAGCGCTGCGAAGAAATGCTGAAAGATGAGCGGCACGAGCACAAACGCTTTCGCGATGAAGCCATGTGCGGCCGCGTAATCCGCACCGAGCGCGAAGGGATGCGGCGAAACCGGCACGCCCATTTCCTTCGCGACATCGCTGAGCACGAACACGAGCAGGAAGAAATCGAACGCATCGAGCATCCAGCCCAGGAAGCTCGCCGCGACCACATGCTTCTCGGCCGATGTCCAGCTTCGCGATGCCATCGTTCCCCCGCAGATTCGTTTGTGAACAATACAATCCTAAAGCCGTTTCGAGTCGAATTGAATCATAACCGTCATGGCAGGGCTTGACCCTTGCCATCCATCGCGTTCGCGTCGGCGAACGCAAGAGAGTTTTCCCGGCACATGGACATGCGCCGGACGGATGGCCGGATTAAATCCGGCCATGACGGAAATATGGATAAGCTTAAGCCAGAACCGCTCCGATCTTCGACTCCCTCAAGGGGAGGGTGGTTCAAGCGGCGAGTTTTGCTTCCGTCTTTGCCGCGATGTCTTCCGGTGTCACACCGGGCGCCGCCTCGATGAGCGAAAGCCCGTCCTTCGTCACGTCGAACACGCCGAGATTGGTGATGATGCGATGCACGCAGGCGACACCCGTGAGCGGCAGCGTGCAGCGGTGCAGCAGCTTCGGGTGCCCCGCCTTGTCCGTGTGATCCATGATGACGACGACGCGGCCCACGCCTGCGACGAGATCCATCGCGCCACCCATGCCCTTCACAAGCTTGCCCGGCACCATCCAGTTCGCGAGATCGCCCGTTTCGGAAACCTCCATCGCGCCCAATATGGCAAGATTGATATGGCCGCCGCGGATCATCGCGAAACTGTCCGCGGACGAGAAATAAGACGTGCGCGGCAATTCCGTCACCGTCTGCTTGCCCGCATTGATAAGATCGGCATCGACCTCGTTCTCGCGCGGGAACGGCCCCATGCCGAGCATGCCGTTCTCCGATTGCAGCGTGACATCCATGCCGTCCGGTATGTGATTGGCTACAAGCGTGGGAATCCCGATCCCGAGATTGACATAGAAGCCGTCGCGCAATTCCTGCGCGGCGCGTTTGGCCATTTCATCGCGTGTCCACATGTTTCGCTCCGCTTAGGCGAATTGCGAATGGCGAGTAGCGAATAGATTCCCCTATTTCGCTATTCGCTACTCACTATTCGCTTCTAACAGTCTGTTTTTCGATCCGCTTCTCGTACACCGCCCCTTGCACGACGCGTTTCACGAAAATGCCGGGTGTGTGAATCTGGTCGGGATCAAGCGTGCCGGTCGGCACCAATTCCTCGACTTCGGCAATCGTCATCTTGCCCGCCATCGCCATCATCGGATTGAAATTTCGCGCCGTCTTGCGATAGATGAGATTACCCTCATGATCGCCTTTCCAAGCCTTCACGATGGCGAGATCGGCACGAAGCCCGCGTTCCAGAATATAAGTCTGGCCGTCGAATTCCTTGTGCTCCTTGCCCTCGGCGATGACCGTGCCCACACCCGTGCGTGTATAGAAGCCCGGAATACCCGCGCCGCCCGCACGAATGCGTTCGGCCAGCGTGCCTTGCGGATTGAACTCGAGCTCCAATTCGCCCGAGAGGTATTGTTTTTCGAATATCTCGTTCTCGCCCACATAGGACGAGATCATCTTCTTGATCTGATGCGTGTGCAGCAGAAGGCCGAGGCCGAAATCGTCCACACCGGCGTTGTTAGAGATGACGGTGAGGTTCTTCACGCCGGAGTCGCGCAGGGCGAGAATGAGATTCTCCGGAATGCCGCACAGGCCGAAGCCGCCGGCCAGAATGCTCATGCCGTCAAACAACACGCCGGACAGTGCGGAAACCGCATCAGGAAGAATTTTGTTCATGCCTCGCCAATAGCACGAGCCGCGGCATTTGCGCGAGATGGCACAGACGCGCAACGTCTATAAGATGGCCGGGCCGAAGATGGAGCTCGGGCATGAAGGGATTTTTCGGGGCGGCGCTTGCATGCGCGTTGCTGGGTTTTAGCACGGCGCAAGCGACGGAGAATGCGGGTATCGACACGGCGGGCACGATCGTCGCCATCGCATTGCCCGTGACGGCCGCAGGCATTTCCGGTTTCAAGGAAGATTGGGAAGGACTCGGCGATGTCACATTCGAGACGGGGGCGGCAGTCGGTACGACGTTCCTGCTGAACCATATTGTGCGCGAGAAGCGGCCCGACGGTTCGGACTATCATTCTTTCCCGTCAGACCAGGCAGCACTCGCGTTTACGCCAGCGTTTTACCTGTGGCACCGCTATGGCTGGGAATATGGTGTGCCCGCGATTGCAGCGGCGACGTTTGTGGGTTTC
>DATHQA010000166.1:0-2861 GCA_035483375.1 Rhizomicrobium sp.
CAAGGTTCTTCAGGTTGCCGCTGCATTCGCACTGCTCGTTTCGCCCTCATTCGCGCTCGACACGCAGAATGTTCCCAAAGGCAATTACGTTCTCGATCCCGACCATGCGCAGGTGATCTTCACGATCACGCATATGGGCCTAAGTTCGTTTTACGGTCGCCTCGGCAAGGTGACGGGCACGCTCGCCTTCGATGTCGCGGCGCCGGAGCAATCCACGCTCGATGTGCAGATCGACATGACGACAATCGATACGCATGTGCCCAAGCTCGACGGCGAATTGACGGACGGCATGTTCAACTCCGCGAAATTCCCCACCGCCACGTTCAAGGCGACGAAGATCGAAAAGACCGGCGATCACACGGGCACGGTGACGGGCGATCTGACGATCAAGGATGTGACGAAACCCGTAACGCTCAACGTGACGTTCAATGGCGGGCGCGATTCGCCCATTCCGTTCCAGCCCTATCGCATCGGCTTCGACGCGACGGGCACGATCAAGCGTTCGGATTTCGGCCTTACCAACACGGTTTGGTCGGGTTTCGTCAGCGATGACGTGACGCTCGCCATCGAAGCGGAACTCGAACGCCAGAAATAACATGACCGTCCGCAACAATTATCTGCGCTACGGCACGGTCGCGATGACGCTGCATTGGCTCATCGCGGCCGGCATCATCTTCATGCTGTGTTTCGGGCTTTATATCGCGCTGCTGCCGCATGGCGATCCGAGCCTGTTCCCGCTCGTGCAGCTTCACAAATCCATCGGGCTCACGATCCTCGTGCTCAGCCTGTTGCGCGTCATGTGGCGGCTCATCAATCCCGTGCCGCCTTTGCCCGATACGCTGAGCCCGGCGCTGAAGGTTGTGGCGCGCGCCACGCATGTGTTCCTGTATTTCCTCATCCTCGCCATTCCGCTTTCGGGCTGGGCGATGGTGTCCGCAGCGCGGTTGCCTTTCCCCACAATGTATTTTGGCCTATTCGAATGGCCGCATATCTCGTTCATCGCGTCACTGCCGTTGGACGCGAAAACGGTAGCGAGACATACATTCTCGACCACGCATCTCGTGCTGGCGATCATGACGGCGGTGCTGCTTGTGCTGCATGTGGGGGCTGCGCTCCAGCATCATTTCGTCTATCGTGACGATACGCTCAAACGCATGTTGCCGGGAACGAAAGTGCGAGGTGAAGCATGAGGATTGTTCCGTTCGCTTTGGCATTGCTCGCGGCCACGCCCGCATACGCCGCGCATTGGAAAGTCGATCCGGCGAAAAGCCATCTCGGCTTCTCCGTGCCGTGGCAGGGCCAACCCTTCAATGGCGAATTCAAAAGCTGGAGCGCCGATATCGATTTCGATCCCGCCAATGTTGCGCAGGCCAAGGCCACGGTCTCCATCAACATCGCGAGCGTCACGTCGGGCGACGACGAATCGGACGCGAACCTCAAAGGCGCGCAGGGCTTCGATGCGGATCATTTCACGACGGCGAAATTCGTCACGACCGCCATCCGCGCGAAAGGCGGCAATGCTTATGAAGCGACGGCCACGCTTTCGCTGCATGGCGTCAGCAAGACGATCACGCTGCCGTTCCAACTTCAATTCTCGGGCAACACTGTCCACATGACGGGCGCGACCACGGTCATGCGCACGGATTTCGGTATCGGCGGCGGCCAATTCGCCTCCGACAATCCCGTCGCGCGCGCGGTGAAAGTGACTGTCGATCTGACGGCGACGAAGTAAAAGACCAAGGGCGTTTTGGGTTTAGTTGATGCACAAAACCTCGGTGTCATGGCCCGCCGGAGTGCGGGCCGCCCAGTTGAAGTTTGTCTTTTCCTAACAAAATCGAACTGAGAAATTCCTTCAACACCGAATCTGTGTCACCTGGGCGGCCTGCACTTCGGCGGGCCGTGACAAGGAATATGTAATCCTGCCGAGACGATCTAATTCTCCAACACGCGTCCTCTGAACGGCTGCACCGTGGGCGTGTTTGCCGCCACGTCGAGAAACTCCTTCACGAAGGGCGTGCGCGGCAGGCGCCTCAATTCTTCCGGCGGGCCATATTGTTCGATCTGGCCTTTGTTCATCACGGCCACGAGATCGGCGAGCGCGAACGCTTCGTCCTGGTCGTGCGTGACGAAGATCGTCGTGAGACCAAGCCGTTCGTGCAGCGAGCGCAACCAGGTGCGCAAATCCTTGCGGACCTTCGCATCGAGCGCGCCGAACGGTTCATCGAGCAGCAGCATGCGCGGCTCGATGGCGAGCGCACGCGCAAGCGCCACGCGCTGGCGCTGTCCGCCCGACAATTGGCTCGGATAGCGTTTGCCGAGACCTTCGAGCTGCACGAGCGAAAGCAATTCCTCCACGCGCCGGTCGATTTCGGTTTTCACAGGTCGCGTCTTGCGCGGACGAATGGCGAGGCCGAACGCGATGTTCTGCGCCACCGTCATGTGTTTGAACAACGCGTAGTGCTGGAACACGAAACCGGCGCGGCGTTCGCGCGTGGGCACGCCGAGCCAGTTCAGATCGGCGAAGCGCACATCGCCATTATCGGGAAACTCGAGACCGCCCAGAATGCGCAGCAGCGTCGTCTTGCCGGAGCCGGAGGGCCCAAGCAGCGCCACAAACGCGCCTTGCGGTGCGGTGAAGCTCACGCCTTCCAGCGCCGCGTAATTGCCGAAACGTTTGCGAATGCAATCGACTGTGAGAGACATATCTTGCTCCATCAATGACGATGCGCGGCGGCGATCTCGTCGGCATAACGCCATTCGAGCAGCGTTTTGATGACGAGGGTAACAAGCGCGAGAAGGGCGAGAAGCGAGGCGACGGCGAACGCGCCCACGAATTGATAATCGTTGTAGAGCGCTTCGAT
>DATHQA010000167.1:0-3150 GCA_035483375.1 Rhizomicrobium sp.
GTCGAGTCGCCGCACGATGATATGCCCTTTCACACGCGCAAGCATTTCGCTGAGCCGTGCGATATCGAGCAAGCCCGACGCCGCGTCTGCATAAGTCGCGCGCAGGAGTATGTGATCCGGCTCATGCGCGCGCAGCACGTCATAGATGAGATCGGATGAGAACGTCATCTGCCGCCCCGTCTTCTCCTGCCCCGGATGGCGGCGCTCGATAAGCCCTGCAATGATCGCGCAATTGCGGAACGTGCGTTTGTAAAGCGCGCTCTCGGCGAGCCAGGCGTCGAGATCATCGCCGAGCATGTCCTCGTCGAATAGTCTATCCATGTTCACGCCGCTCATATCGCGCAACGCCCATACGCATAGCGCATATTCATTCGCGACAAAGCCGAGCGGACGCATGCGCAAGCGCTCCAGCCGCCGCGTGAGCAGCATGCCGAGCGTTTGATGCGCAAGTCTGCCTTCGAACGGATAGCAGACGAGATATTCTTTTGAGCCCCGGGGGAAAGTTTCCACGAGCAATTGTCCCGGCTTGGGCAGCACAGAACGCAATTCCTGAATGCGCAGCCATTCGCCGACAGGATTGGGCAGCATGCGCCAATTCTCCGGATGCGCGAGCATTTCGCGCACACGGCTTGCAAGAAATGTCGAAAGCGGAAATTTGCCACCGTTATAAGATGGGATCTGCGCTTCGGAATCCTGCGTGCGCGTGACATATGCCGCGTTCTCGCGAATGCCTTCAAAGCGCAGCACCTGTCCCGAAAACACGAATGTGTCGCCGGGCGAAAGGTTTTCGAGGAAATATTCCTCCATGCGGCCGAGCACGCGCCCGCCCGCGCCGACGGGCTTGCCCCTGCCCTGCAGCTTCACGTCGAGCATGGGATCTTCTACAATCACGCCTGCGTTGAGGCGATATAGCTGCGCCGTGCGCGGATGCGCGATGCGCCACAATCCTTCCGGCGTACGCCTGAGCCGCGCATAGCGATCATAGGATTTGAGCGCGTAGCCGCCTGTGGCGACGAAATCGACGGCGTCATCGAAATCCTTGCGCGCGAGATGGGCATAAGGCGACGCACTACGAACCTCGGCATAAAGCGCATCGGCATCGAACGGCGCGGAACACGCGACACATAAGATATGCTGCGTGAGCACGTCGAGGCTGCCCATGCGCGGGCGGTCGCCATCGAGTTCGCCCGCCATCACGGCGTCGCGCGCGGCTTCGCATTCGAGCACTTCGAAACGGTTCGCAGGCACGAGCAATGCACGCGAAGGCTCATCGAGCCTATGATTGGCACGGCCGATACGCTGCACGAGGCGCGCGGCACCCTTTGGCGCGCCGATACAGATGACACTATCCACCGCACCCCAATCGATGCCGAGATCGAGCGTGGAGGTGCATACGACCGCGCGCAGATCGCCCCGCGCCATCGCGGCTTCGACCTTGCGGCGCTGTTCGGGCGCAAGCGAGCCGTGATGCAGTGCTATGGCATAATTGTCATTGTTGAGCCGCCACAATTCCTGAAACGTGCGCTCGGCCTGGCTACGCGTGTTGACGAAGACGAGCGTCGTGCGCGCCTGCCCGATCGCGTCCATCACATCAGGCATCGAATGGCGCGCGAGATGGCCTGCCCAGGGCACATAGGCATCGGAGGCGAGGATATCGATCTCCGGCCGCGCGCCTGCCGCGCCGAGCACGAGCGAGGAATGCGCATCGCCGCCAACAGGCTGTGGCATGAGGAAACGCTGCAGCGGTGCGGGATCCTTCACCGTCGCAGAAAGACCCACGCGACGATGGCCGGGCGCGAGGGTCTGCAACCGCGAAAGCGCCAGCGCCAGCAGATCGCCGCGCTTGGTGTTCTGCATCGCGTGCAATTCGTCGAGCACGACGGCGCGCAATTTCGCAAACATACGCGGCGCATCTTTCGACGAAAGCAGCAGCGACAATTGCTCCGGCGTCGTGAGCAGAATGTCGGGCGGCGAATGACGCTGCCTCTGCCGCCGTGACGGAGACGTATCGCCAGTGCGCGTTTCGATGCGCACATTGAGGCCCATCTCCGACGCGGGCTGTTCGAGATTGCGCGCGACATCGACCGCGAGCGCCTTCAGCGGCGAGATGTATAATGTGTGCAACGCGCGCGCCCGCGAACGCGGATGCGCCTCGCTGAGTTCGATGAGGCTCGGCAGAAATCCGGCAAGCGTTTTGCCGCCGCCCGTGGGCGCGACGAGCAACACCGAATTGCCCGCACGCGCCTCGTCGATGAGCGCAAGCTGATGCGCACGCGGCGTCCATCCGCGCGCGGCGAACCATTTCGCGAAAACGGGCGGCAATGTGTGGTCGCGCACGGCCAAGTTCATGGCCGCACATTAGCGCGGCGCGAACAAAACGAAAACCCTTTCGCACAAGCGCCCGGCATGCACTATTGCGCAAAACGGAGGACGGTATGGAACTGATGTTTCGCGATGGGCTGCTCAAGGGCAAACGCATTCTCGTGACGGGCGGCGGCACCGGGCTTGGCGAGGTGATGGCCGAGGCTTACGCGCAATTGGGCGCGAGCGTTTACATTTGCGGGCGGCGCGCAAGCGTGCTCGACGAAACCGCCAAACGCATTTCGGATGCGACGGGCGCAAACGTGAAAGGCATCGCCTGCGATATCCGCGTCGCCGAAGCCGTTGACGACATGATCTCGCAAATCTGGGCGGACGGGCCGCTCACGGGCCTCGTCAACAATGCGGCGGGCAATTTCATCAGCCGCACGAAGGATTTGTCGCCGCGCGGGTTCAACGCGATTGCCGATATCGTGTTTCGCGGCAGTTTCTATGTGACGCTTGGTTGCGGCAAACGCTGGATCGATGCGGGCGACAAGGGAAGCGTTATATCAATCCTCACAACCTGGATCTGGAACGGCGGGCCGTTCACCGTGCCGAGCGCAATGTCCAAAGCGGGCCTCAATATCATGACGAAATCGCTCGCCACCGAATGGGGGCCGAACGGCATTCGTTTGAATGCGATCGCGCCGGGGCCGTTTCCCACGAAAGGCGCATGGGAGCGGCTCAATCCGGAAGGTTCCGGCGGCGGCAATTCCTGCGGCGGCATTCCCATGGGCCGCGTGGGCGAAATGCCGGAGCTTGCGAATCTTGCGGTGTTTCTCATGGCGG
>DATHQA010000168.1:0-6557 GCA_035483375.1 Rhizomicrobium sp.
TCTTCCGGCGACCAGATCGCCGTCATTTCAGGCCGTGCGTAACGCGGAATCATGTCAGCTTCCCAATCCACCGAGTGCGAGATATTTGATTTCGAGAAAATCTTCTATGCCGTATTTGGAGCCTTCGCGGCCGATGCCGGATTCCTTCATGCCGCCGAACGGCGCCACTTCGGTCGAGATGATGCCTTCATTGATGCCGATAATGCCATAGTCGAGCGCCTCGGCCACGCGCATCACGCGGCCCACATCGCGCGCATAGAAATAGGCAGCAAGGCCGTATTCCGTGTCGTTCGCCATACGGATCGCATCGGCGTCATCCCGGAAACGGAACAGTGTTGCGACAGGCCCGAAGATTTCTTCGCGCGCGCATGCCATTGCGGGTGTGACATCTGTGAGGATCGTCGGCTCGAAGAATGTACCGCCCAGTGCGTGACGCTTGCCGCCCATCGCGACCTTGGCACCTTTCGAAAGCGCATCGGCGACGAGCCGTTCGACTTTCTCCACCGCTTCCATATTGATAAGCGGGCCTTGCGTGACGCCTTCATCCGCGCCATCGCCTACTTTCATTTTCGCGACGCGCGCGGAAAGTTTTTCGACAAACGCATCGTAGATCGAATCCTGTATGAGCAAGCGATTTGCGCAAACGCAGGTCTGGCCCATATTGCGATATTTGGAGGCCATCGCGCCGTCCGCCGCCGCGTCGAGATCGGCGTCGTCGAATATGATAAAAGGCGCATTGCCGCCGAGTTCGAGCGAGACTTTCTTCACGGTCGTCGCGCATTGCGCCATGAGCTTCTTGCCCACTTCCGTCGAACCCGTGAACGAGAATTTGCGCACAAGCGGATTCTGCGTGAGTTCAAGGCCCACTTTCGATGCGCGGCTCGATGTCACGACATTGAACACGCCTTTGGGAATGCCTGCGCGATGCGCAAGCTCCGCCATCGCGAGTGCGGAAAGTGGCGTTTCGCCCGCGGGCTTGATGAGGAATGTGCAGCCCGCACCGAGCGCAGGCGCGCATTTGCGCGTGATCATCGCATTGGGAAAATTCCATGGCGTGATCGCGGAGACGACGCCCACGGGTTCCTTCAGCACGATGATGCGGCGGCCCGCCTGATTGGTCGGGATCACATCGCCGTAAACGCGCTTTCCTTCTTCGGCGAACCATTCGATGAAGGATGCGCCATAGGCGACTTCGCCGCGCGTTTCGGCCAGCGGCTTGCCCTGTTCGGCGGTCATGATCTGGGCCAGGTCTTCCTGATCGGCCATCATGAGGTCGAACCATTTGCGCATGAGAACGCTGCGTTCCTTCGCGGTCTTCGCGCGCCAGGCAGGGAACGCCGCATGCGCCGCTTCGATCGCGGCATGCACGTCATCTGTGTCGAGGTCAGTGACGCTTGCGATGGTTTCGCCCGTTGCGGGATTTTTCACCGCAAAACGTGCGCCTGATTTCGCGCTCACCCACGCGCCATCGACATAGGCGTCGGCGCGAAGCAGCGTTTCGTCTTTGAGTTTCAGCATCACCGCATTTTAGAACTCTTCGGCGCGCAATTCAAAGCAGGCCCAGCGCCTTGAAACTCGCATGCCCGTTGCGACCGATGACGAGATGATCGTGGACGGAAATGCGCAGCGCTTTCGCGGCGGCGGCGATTTCGCGCGTCATTTCGATATCGGCGCGGCTTGGCGTCGGGTCGCCGCTCGGATGATTGTGCACGAGAATGACCGCCGTCGCGCCGAGGTCGAGCGCGCGCTTCACGATCTCGCGCGGGTAGACAGGTGTGTGATCGACCGTGCCGCGCCCCTGCACTTCATCGGCGATGAGCATATTCTTGCGGTCGAGGAACAGCACGCGAAACTCTTCATTCGGATTGCGCGCCATCGCGGCCGCACAATAGTCAAGCAGCGCATTCCATGAGGAAAGCGCGGGCCGGTTGAGCAATTGCGTTTTCGACAAACGCAGTGCTGCCGCCTCCACGATCTTCAGATGCGTGACGACGGTTTCGCCGACGCCATCGATTTCGAGCAGGCGTTCGCGCGGAGCCGCAATCACTTCGGCGAAGCTTCCGAATTTGGTGATGAGAGTTTTCGCAAGCGGCTTCACGTCGCGGCGCGGGATGGCCGCGAACAAAACCAATTCCAGCAATTCATAATCCGGCAACGCATTCGCGCCGCCTTCGAGGAAGCGTGCGCGCAAACGCTGGCGGTGATCGAGATAATGCGGGGCTGCTTCGAACATGCGTCCCACATCGGCAACGCCGTCAGATATAAGGTGGCCTGTCCCAGCCTTTTGGCGATCTCGTGAAGATTTCGACGCCATGCTCGGTCACACCCACGGAATGTTCGAACTGCGCGGAAAGCGAGCGGTCGCGCGTCACCGCCGTCCAGCCGTCGCTCAGCACCTTCACACCATATAACCCGAGATTGATCATCGGCTCCACGGTGAAGAACATGCCGGGCTTGAGCGTCAATCCATGGCCCGCACGACCGTAATGTACGATATTGGGCAGGCCGTGGAAGATACGCCCCAGGCCGTGTCCGCAGAAATCGCGCACCACCGCGCAATGCTCTTCGCCTTCGGCATAGGATTGGATCGCGTGGCCGATATCGCCCGTCGTGTTGCCGGGTTTCACGACGGCAATGCCGCGCATCATGGATTCATAGGTGATATCGACAAGGCGCATCGCCTTGCGCTTCACCTCGCCCACGCCATACATGCGGCTCGTATCGCCATGCCAGCCATCGACGATGACCGTCACATCGATGTTGACGATATCGCCGTCGCGCAAACCCTTGTCGTCGGGAATGCCGTGGCAGACGACATGATTGATCGATGTGCACAGCGTGTGGCGATAGCCGCGATAGCCAAGGCAGGCGGGAATGCCGCCGTGATCACGCGTATATTCGTAAGCAAGCTTGTCGAGATAGGCGGTGGTCATGCCGGGCTTCACCTCCGGCACCATGAGGTCGAGCACTTCGGCGGCGAGGCGGCCCGCGCGGCGCATGCCCTCAAACCCCTCCGGCCCATGCAGGGCGACGGAGAATCCGGCTCGGCGCACGGCCTCGAATTGGTCACTGTCGGGGGCGAGGGACGTCGTGGTTTGCATGGCTTCTATGTAGGTCTCTTGCGGGGCGATTTCACCCGGTGCATAGGCTTTTCCTAGCACCGTATCGGGACAGCGCGCAAAGCATGACCGCTCGAACCATCACCGCCGCCGTTCTTGTCATCGGCGACGAGATCCTGTCCGGCCGCACGCAGGATACGAACACGAATTACATCGCAAAGTTCCTCGGCACGCTCGGCATCGATCTGCGCGAGGCGCGCGTGGTGCCGGATGTGGAGGCGGAGATCGTGGCTGCGCTCAACGCGCTGCGTACCCGCTACACTTATGTGTTCACGACGGGCGGCATCGGCCCCACCCATGACGACATCACGTCGGATTCTATCGCCAAGGCGTTCGGCGTCGGCATCGATTACCATCCGGAGGCGCTCGCGCTGCTCGGCGCGCGCTACAAGAATCCGGCGGATTTCAATGAGTCGCGCAAGCGCATGGCCCGTGTGCCGGACGGCGCGGACCTCATCCGCAATTCGGTCTCCATCGCGCCTGGCTTCCGCATCGGCAATGTGTTCGTGATGGCGGGTGTGCCCGCGATCATGCGCGCAATGCTCGAGAACCTCATGCCGCATCTCGAACGCGGCGCTGTCGTGCACGCGATAACCATCAGCACGCGCCTGCCGGAAGGGCGAATCGCCGCAGCGCTCGGGCGCATCCAGGAAAGTTTTCCGGACGTCGCGATCGGCTCCTATCCCTTCTATCGCGAGGAGGGTTTCGGCGTGCAACTCGTTGCAAGAGGGCGTGATTCGGGCTCCGTCGAAGGTGCCGCAAAGGCCATCGAAACGATGCTCGAAGGCGAAGGCGACAGGCCGGAACGACTCAAGAACTAATATAATTTTATATAAGCGTCTGTTTCGACAGAATAAAAACGCGTGACAAGCGCGTGAACCATAGGTTAGCTTTCTCCCACTTGATGGTTGGGGAGCCGTCTTGTTTTGGGGCTATCGGGCCCTTGGCCGGGCAATAACGCCTCAACCCAAGGAGAGTTGGGTATGACGATAAAAAGAATTTTGGGAGCAGCAGTGGCGGGCGTGATCGTCGCCATTGCGGGTGTTGCTGCGGCGTCGAGTTATTCGTCGAGCGCGCATACGGCGTTCTTCGCGTCCGGTAACCATCAATTCTATGTCTGGTGCGCGGGCGGCGCGGATTACATGGCGCAGCAGTCGGGCAACAATGCCGAAGATGCGCAGATGCGCCTCTACAACAGTGTGAAAGCGCAAGGCCGCACGAATTGCTGGCCGGTGTGGCAAGGCCGCGTTTCGGATTAGTTGAGTTTCAATTCCTTCGCTTCTTCGTTGATCGCCGTCAGCGCATCGCTTTGTGACGCGAATATCTTGCGCGCATCGGCGAGTGCTTCATGCGCTTTATCGCTATCGCCGAGCACTGTGTAAGCGCGGATGAGGCGTTGCCAGCCTTGCAGATCGTCGGGCTCGGTTTTGAGACGCGCGGCAAGACCAGCCACCATCGCAGAAATATCCGGCGCCTGGCCGCTTGCTCCCTTGAGAGCCGCAAGACGATCGATGAGTTCGCCGCGCCATGGCGCACTCGGCGGCGCTTTGGCGAGAAGACTTTCCCATAGCGCCTGCGCCATCATGGTCTGGCCCCGCGCGGCATAGGCGAGGCCGAGATAGTAGCGCGCGCCCGGCTCATGCGGATCGATGACAAGCGCACGGCGGAATGCGTCCTCGGCATCGGGCGTCACGGCACCGCTCGCCTGTTGTGTGAGTGCTTCGCCATAGGCCGACAGCAGCGTCGCGCCTTCGCGGCCTTGCGAAAGCTGGATCGCGCGCGCGAACGCCTTCGCCGCATCGCCGGGATCGTTCAGCGAGAGATAGGCACGGCCGAGCAGGATGAATCCGCGCCGGTCGTTCGGTGCGCGGCGCATGCGTTCGGCAAGCAGCGTGACCATGCCGCGCAGATCGCCGAGACGCGGACCCTGGACGGACTGCAATGCGAGATCGGGTCGCCCGAGCATCATATAAAGCCCGCCGCCTACGCCCACCACGAACAACGTCACGGCACTTGCAAGCACGATGCGCGCCGCCAGCGGTTTTGTCCGTGTACGGATGATTGGCACAACGATAAAGGCCGCCGCAATGCCGATCATGCCGAGGAAAATAAGGATAAGCAGGCCCATGCGGCTCGGTATCAGGTTCTACGCCGTTTGTCCCTGACCAGCGCCACGATGACGCCGCGCAGCGTGCGCACTTCCTGATCGGTGAGGCTCGCGCGATGCAGCATGGCGCGCAGGTTTCGCATCGTCGGCGGAGCCTTGCCGGGCGGAAACAGAAAACCCGATTTGAGCAGTTCGTCCTCCAGATGCGCGAAAAGCTGGAACAGTTCCTCGCGTGTGGCAGGCTGGTTGACCGGGCCGTGATCGATGCGTTCGGACGGTGTTTCGTCCGCCGCCTTGAACCATTCATATCCCGTCAGCAAAACGGCCTGCGCGAGATTGAGCGAAGAGAACGCGGGATCGGTCGGGATCGTGATGACGGCGCTCGCAAGCGAAACCTCGTCATTGTCGAGGCCGGCGCGTTCATTGCCGAACAGAAGCCCCGTGCGCTCGCCGCGCGAAGCCGCCTCGCGCAACCGCTTTGCCGCTTCGGCGGGCGTGAGGATCTGCTTTGCCATGCCGCGCTCGCGCGCTGTGGCGGCGAAAACGAGTTGCAGATCGCCAAGGGCCGCATCGAGCGTGCCGAATACGCGCGCACTATCTGTGATGTTCGACGCACCCACCGCCATGGCTGTCGCCTTGTCGTTGGGCCAGCGGCAGACGGGTGTCACGAGCCGCAAATCGCTGAGGCCGAAATTCGCCATCGCGCGCGCGGCCGCGCCGATATTCTCGCCCAATTGCGCTCGGGACAGGATGATTGCGGGAGCGTTCATTTTTCACCTCCCCCTTGTGGGGAGGTCGGAGAGCGAAGCGATCCGGGTGGGGGGCCGCTTTCAACACCGCCCCCCGCCCGACGCAATTCGCGATGCTCATTGCGTCGACCTCCCCACAATGGGGGAGGTGAAGAAACGCGCAAACTTTGACGCTTCACACTACCCTCGCTATATCCGGCGACATCCGCACTTCGAGGTTTTCCATGGACAAGATCAAGGTTGCCAATCCCGTCGTCGAACTCGATGGCGACGAGATGACCCGCATCATCTGGGATCTCATCAAGAAGAAACTGGTCCTGCCCTATCTGGACATCAAGCTCGAATATTACGACCTCGGCATCGAGCATCGCGATGCGACCGAGGACAAGGTCACGGTGGAGGCCGCCGAAGCGATCCTGCGCCATGGAGTTGGCGTGAAATGCGCGACGATCACGCCGGACGAAGCGCGTGTGAAGGAATTCAACCTCAAGAAGATGTGGAAATCGCCCAACGGGACGATCCGCAACATCCTTGGCGGTGTCGTGTTCCGCAAGCCGATCCTATGCCGGAATGTGCCGCGCC
>DATHQA010000169.1:0-6315 GCA_035483375.1 Rhizomicrobium sp.
GGCTTCGCGCGTGGCGGCAGGTGCGGTGGCGCGCAAGGTGCTTTCTCACATATACAAAGGCGCGATCGTGCGCGGTGCGCTTGTGCAGATGGGCACGCAAACGATCGACCGCAAGCATTGGGATTGGGAAGAAGTGCGGAAGAATCCGTTCTTCTGCCCCGATGCGCACGCGATTGCTCCGTGGACGGAATATCTCGAAGCCATACGCAAGAAGGGTTCGTCCTGCGGCGCGATCATCGAAGTGGTGGCCGATGGCGTGCCCGCGGGCCTTGGCGCGCCGGTCTATGCCAAGCTCGATGCGGAACTCGCGTCCGCGCTTACGAGCATCAACGCTGTGAAAGGTGTCGAGATCGGCGACGGCATGGCGGCCGCGATACTGTCCGGCGAAGAGAATGCCGATGAGATGCGCAAAGGCCGCGGCGGCAAACCGAAATTCCTTTCCAATCATGCGGGCGGAATTCTCGGCGGCATTTCGACAGGACAGCCTATCGTCGCGCGTTTCGCGGTGAAGCCGACCTCATCCATTCTTTCGCCACGCAAGACGATTGATGTGGACGGTGCCGAAACCGAAATTCAAACGAAAGGCCGACACGATCCGTGCGTAGGCATCCGCGCCGTGCCAGTCGGCGAAGCGATGATGGCGTGCGTGCTCGCCGATCATGCGCTGCGCCATCGCGGGCAGATGGGATAATTACCAACTCGGCAGTTTCGCCGCGACATCCGCGCCTATCGAGATTTGCGGTTGAGATGGCGGCGACATGCCGGTTTTTCTTTCAAGCTCCGCCACGCATTTCTTCGTCGCAATCGCGAGATCGGGGAAATTATGCGTCGCGGCGATCGATTGAAGGAAACATGTATCAAAATAAGGATATTTGTTATCCGAACCGCAGCCGAAGGAAGAGCGGTCGGGCCGCGCGGCCGTCATGATGAAACGATTGGGCGCGGCCAACGCAGGCACGAACACGCCGGAGAAGCACGCGGAGATGATGACGACGGTCGGCGCGTTGCCGCAATCATTGCCTATGAGAATAGCCAGATCATCGGGCGCAAGCGTTTTGTCGGCGACAACGACGCCCTCGCCCGAACCATGCGACGAGAAATAGATGAGGCAGCCGCCATTCGCACGGTTCGACAAATCCCACAGCGCATTGCCGATGACAAGCGGATCAGACCGCATGAGACGCTGATCCGGATAGCGTTCCGGCCGCACGGAGAATTGTTCGATATTGCCGGAATTGAAACCGATGCGCGCGAGCGCCGCCGAAACATCGCGGCGCGCATTGTCGAACGCTTCGCTCGGCGAGCCGTCATGTGCGTGCCAATCACCCGCAACAACAATCGCGCCCCAATCGTCAAAGCCCGAGGCATAGGCTGGTGCGGCGATGAGCAAGGCTGCAAGGATCGCGAGGAATTTGCGCATGGCGCGTTATCGCTCGAAAACGGCGAAAAGCTCAATATGCTCCGACCAGAGGAATTGATCGATTGGCGTGACCGGACCCATGCGAAATCCGCCTTCAGTTAGTACGCGTGCGTCGCGCGCGAAGCTGGCGGCGTTACACGAGACATAGGCAACGCGCTTCACGTGCGATTGTGAAATCGTTTTCACCTGCGCGCTCGCACCTATGCGCGGCGGATCGAGCAGAATGGCGTCGAACGCATTGAGTTCGAGCGGCGTGAGCGGCTGTTTGAACAGATCGCGCTTTTCCATCGTGACGGGTTTGAGGCCGCTTGTCGCGCGCGCAGCCGCCGAAAGCGCATCGAGCATTTCGCCTTCGAGTTCGACGGCGTGAACACGGGCACGCTCTGCAAGCACAAGCGCGAATGTCCCACAGCCCGCGAACAGATCAGCGATATTCTTCGCGCCTTTAAGCGCTTCCATCACGAGCGATTGCAACGCTGTCTCGCCTTCGCGTGTGGACTGAAGGAATGCTTCGGGTGGCAATTTCACTTGTGCCTTGCCGAAGCGGATAACCGGTGCCGCAAGTTCGATAAGGATTTCACTATCCGATGTCACGCGCGCGAGATTGAGCGCAGCCGCATGTTTGGCGATTACGGCGATGAGCGCGGGTGTTGTCTTGCGCTGCCAGCGCAACGCGATATCGAACCCGTTATCGGCTTCGGTGACATGCAACTCGGCCTTCTCACCGTCATGCAGGATCGCATTCATCATGACGCGCAGTCGCTCAACAAGCGCGAACAGCTTCGGCGTCAGCACAAGGCATTCGCGCATGTCGATGATGTCATGCGATTTCGCAGCATGAAATCCGATGAGCGTTTGACCACTCTTCTTCATGACCTTGAACGATGCGCGGCGGCGCGTATGTGGAGAAACCGCGATAGCATCTTCCACAACGGCATCGGTGAGACCAACGCCCATGAGCGCATCGACGATAATGCTGCGTTTGTGGGCACGATAATCGGCAGGCGATAAATCCTGAAGCGCGCAACCGCCACAGGCGCCGAAATGCAAACAGATTTTCGTCAGGCGATCCTGCCGACTTGTGCGGCTTCGCTGTCGCGGCCGAGCGCGCCGAGCGCCGTCGCGACAATGCCGTTCGCATCGAGACCGGCGGATTGATACATGCGCTCCGGCGTATCCTGATCGATGAACCGGTCGGGCAACACCATCGGCCGCAACTTCATCCCGCGATCAAGCAAGCCGTCCCAGGCGAGGAATTGCATCACATGCGCGCCGAAGCCGCCGATTGAGCCTTCTTCGATCGTGATGACGACTTCGTGTTCCTGTGCGAGGCGGCGGATGAGATCCTGATCGAGCGGTTTGGCGAAACGCGCATCGGCCACCGTCGCCGATAATCCGTAGGCGGACAATTTGTCGGCGGCGATAAGACATTCCGGCAAACGCGCGCCGAAAGACAGGATCGCGATGGAATTGCCTTCGCGCAGGATTCTGCCCTTGCCGATTTCAAGCGGCCTGCCCTCGAGCGGGCGTTCGACGCCCGTGCCCTCGCCGCGCGGATAACGGATGCTCGACGGACGATCGTCGATCTGCACCGCCGTCGCCACCATATGCGTGAGTTCGGCTTCGTCGGCGGGCGCCATGACGATGAAATTGGGCAGCGTCGCAAGATACGTCGTGTCGAACGAGCCCGCATGCGTTGGCCCGTCCGCACCGACAAGGCCCGCGCGGTCCATTGCAAAACGCACGGGCAGCGACTGGATCGCCACGTCATGCACGACCTGATCGTAGGCGCGTTGCAGAAAGGTCGAATAGATCGCGGCGAACGGCTTCATGCCGTCGGCGGCAAGGCCTGCGGCAAACGTCACGGCATGCTGCTCGGCAATGCCGACATCGAAGGTGCGCGACGGGAATACTTTCTCGAACAGATCGACGCCCGTGCCGGATGGCATCGCCGCCGTGATTGCGATGATGCGCTCGTCCTTCTTCGCTTCGGCGATGAGCGATTCACCGAACACCTGCTGATAGGAGGGCGCTTTGGGATTGGATTTCTTCTGCTCGCCCGTCAGCACATTGAATTTCGACACGCCGTGATATTTGTCGGCACTCGCTTCGGCGGGCGCATAGCCCTTGCCCTTCTGCGTCACGACGTGAATGAGGATCGGCCCTTGCTGCGCATCGCGCACGTTCTCGAGCACGGGTATGAGATGATCCATATTGTGACCATCTATCGGACCGACATAATAGAATCCCAATTCCTCGAACAGCGTACCGCCCGTAGCAATACCGCGCGCATATTCCTCCATGCGCTTGGCGGTCTTTTCGACCGGCCGCGGCAGAAGCTGCGCCAATTGCTTGGCGATCTTGCGGAAGCCGCGATAGGAGCGGCTCGACACCACGCGCGCGAGATAGGCGCTCATCGCGCCCACAGGCGGCGCAATCGACATGTCGTTATCGTTGAGCACGACGATGAGGCGCGCGTCCATCGCGCCCGCATTGTTCATCGCCTCATAGGCCATGCCCGCGCTCATCGCGCCATCGCCTATGACGGCAACCACATTGTTGTTCTCGCCCTTCTGGTCGCGGGCGACGGCAAAGCCGAGGCCCGCCGAGATCGAAGTCGAGGAATGGGCTGCACCGAACGGATCGTATTCGCTCTCCGCGCGCTTCGTGAAACCGGAAAGCCCGTCGCCCTGACGCAGCGTGCGCATGCGTGAGCGGCGCCCCGTGAGAATTTTATGCGGATAGGCCTGATGGCCGACATCCCAGATGAGCTTGTCGCGCGGCGTATCGAACACGTAGTGAAGCGCGACTGTCAGCTCGACGACGCCGAGGCCGGCGCCCAAATGCCCGCCCGTGACGGACACGACATCCACGAGCTCCTGCCGCAATTCGTCGACCACCTGACGCAAATCGGATTTCGGCAACGCACGCAATGCTGCCGGATCGTCAATCGTGTCGAGGAGAGGCGTCTTATCGGACACTTCGCTATTCCCTATCTCTCGCAAACTTTATTACCGAATATTAGCCAAGGTCTACGGGTTCCGTGCCGATGGGCCCCGAAGCCCCCAGCACAATTTTCTCCAACCGCCCTTCCGCCGCTTTCAACTTCTGCTCGCAATGCGCCTTCAGCACCTGCCCGCGTTCGTAGAGTGCGATGGAATCCTCAAGATCCGCCTCGCCGTGCTCCAGCCGCCCGACAATGCCTTCCAGCTCGCGCAAAGCCATCTCGAAGCTCATCGATTCGACAGGCGCCGCAGGCGGTTTGTCCTTGGCAGGCATTCAGAACTCCCTCAACGCATGCATATGGGCGGCGGCCGACCGCGCAAGCGCATCAAGGTCATAACCGCCTTCCAACGTGGAGACAACGCGGCCCCCGCACGCATGTTCTGCAAACGCGCAAAGCCTGTATGTGGCCCACGCGAAATCGTCTTCGGTGAGGCGAAGATTCGCCAGCGGATCCTCCGCATGCGCGTCGAAGCCGGCGGAAATGAAAAGAAATTCAGGTTTGAATTGCTCGAGCGCCGGAATGATACGCGCGTCAAAAAGCGCGCGAAATTGCGAACCATTCGCACCTGGCGGCAATGGCAGGTTGAGGATGTTGTTCGCGGCGCCGCGCTCCGACGAATCGCCCGAGCCCGGATAAAGCGGCATCTGATGCGTGGAAATATAGAGCGCGTCGGCATCGTCCCAGAAAATGTTCTGCGTGCCATTGCCGTGATGTACATCGAAATCGACGATAGCTATGCGTTTAATCCCATAGGCCTCGCGCGCATGATAGGCCGCGACGGCGACATTGTTGAACAGACAGAATCCCATCGCACGGTCGCGCTCGGCATGATGGCCGGGCGGCCGCACCGCACAGAAAGCGTTATGGACTTTTCCGCTCATCACTTGATCCACCGCGAGGCATAACGCACCAGCGGCCCTTAACGCTGCCTCGGCCGAACCGGCGGACATGGCGGTGTCCGCATCGATGACGGCATGGCCGCTGCGCACGGCTTCGGCGTTCAACGTGTCGAGGATTGTTTCGACATGCGCCTTCGCATGTGCACGCTCCAGCGCTTCGCGGCTTGCCGACGGCGCGGTGAGCACCGTGAGATCGGGAAAAGCATCCTCGGTCAGCGCCGCCAAAATCGCGCGCAGGCGGTCAGGCCGTTCCGGATGGCGCGGATGCGGCTCGTGTTCGAGACAGGCCGGATGCGTAATAAGCGCGGTTACGATGTCAGTAGACCTCTGGTGAATGTCCGCTGCCAGGAGGCAGATTCGATGGAACTTCCTGCACCGAAGCTACCACACAGGCACCGCCCGTGTTCATTTGGAGCGTATCCCGCGATGAGAGACAACGCCCAAGGTGCCATGGCTGGTAGACAAAATGGCTGTTCAAATGATGGGCACAAGGCGCGCTAAACCGCACATCGTAGAGCCGATTTTCATAAGTTTTGACCTGCACGTCTTCGCGCCCGTCTTGGGAGAACGATGCGATATCCCGCACTTGCAAACATTGTTGCGCAGCTCCTGCGGAAGCAGTGCCTGCCAATAAGCTAAAGATCACACATGGGAATCTGCGCATGGGAACCTCCTTTTGGCCCCGCACCCGGAGTTTACCATGCTTTCAGATAGCACATTTCGCATGATTATTGCGTAATGACAGAACTTTAGGTCACATCGTGGCGCGATCACGCAAAAATGATGCGCAAATGCCACATTGATCGAACGAATGCTCTGTGAGCGCGATTCCGGCTTCACCCCGCTTGGGGACTCTCCTAGCCTAGGTTCAAACGAGCATTTCGCGGGGTGGCGAGTGCCTCTCCCCCACGAACCCAGACTTTCGGGCGGTCTCGTTGGTGACGTCGTTACGACACAACCAAAGAGGGTTCTAATCGTGAATCAAACAT
>DATHQA010000170.1:0-2348 GCA_035483375.1 Rhizomicrobium sp.
GGGCTCGATCCTTGCCGCCATCATGCAGGCGGCGGTGATCGCTATCGCGGCGCAGGACCGTCAGCGGGAGGCGGACAAGGCTGCGGCTGAGGGCGAGGCCATGTATCGGTTCCTTGCCGACAACGCGATCGACCTCATCACGCGGCATAGCGCGGACGGGCGCATCCTGTTCGCAAGCCCCGCTGCGCAAAGCCTTTTGGGCCAAAACCCCGAAGAACTTTACGGCGTAAGTCCCGTAACACTTACTCATCCTGACGATGTAAAGGCAGTAGAAGGCACGATGACCGAGGCCGGATATTACGGCCGCGCCTCGACCGCCGAAATCCGGCTCAAGCGCCGGGACGGTTCCTGGGTCTGGACGGAGATGCGCTGCCGTCCCGCGCCATCCGCCCATGGCGAGGCCGCCGATATCGTCGTCATCACGCGCGACGTGACCGAGCGCAAGCGTCACGAACGCGCCCTCATCGAGGCGCGCGACATGGCCGAAGCCGCGTCCAACGCCAAATCCCGTTTCCTCGCCAATATGAGCCATGAGCTGCGCACGCCGCTCAACGCGATCATCGGCTTCTCGGAGGTGATGACGCGGGAGATGTTTGGCGCGCTGGGCTCGCCCCGCTATCTCGAATATGCGCGCCTCGTGAACGAATCCGGCGCGCATCTGCTCGAACTCATCAATGGCGTGCTCGACATGTCGAAGATCGAGGCGGGCAAGTTCGAGATTTCGGAGGAGATGTTCGATTTCGCCGATGTGGCCAAAAGCGCGCTGCGCTTCGTGAAGCTGCCTGCCGAGCGCAAGAGTGTGGCGCTGAAAGCCGCCGTCGCGCAAAGCGCCGCCACGATCTTCGCCGACCGGCGCGCCGTGAAGCAGATCCTCATCAACCTGCTCACCAACGGCATCAAATTCACGCCGCGCGGCGGCGAGGTGCGCGTGAGCGCCGTGCGCGCGCTGCGCGGCATCGAAATCGCCGTCGCCGATACGGGCGTGGGCATCGGGCCGGAAGATCTCGCGCGCCTGGGCCGGCCGTTCGAGCAGGTGGAGGGCGCACATGTCCGCTCGCAGGAGGGCACGGGCCTCGGCCTCGCGCTCGTGCGCGCGCTCGCACAGAAGCATGGCGGCGATGCGGTCATCGAATCCACGCTCGGCGAAGGCACGATCGTGCGCGTGACGCTGCCGTTCGCTGCGGTGTCGGCAGATGGCGGACGCATTGTGGAACCTGCCATCGCCGCGGCACCCGCTCAGGCGAGCGAAGAACTGCGTGGCGCTGCTTAACTTCTTTCCTTCCCCGTAAACTGGGGAGGAAAGCTGTTATAGCCTTCCGTCATGATCCCTCGCTTAAAAGCCGGCATCTTCGTCCGCGCCGTCATCCGCCGCGCGGAAGTGGCGGGTGCGCAGGCCTTTGTCGTGCGCAAAGGCTCGGAAGAAGCGGGCGCGATCTTCCTCAAAGTCGCCCGTCTCGACGGCACATCGACGGTCCTGTCTCAGGCGCGGCAAGGCGAGGGCGATCTCGTCTGGATGAAGCCGCTCGGCGATGCCGCGAACGAAGAGACGTGCGCGAAATATTTCGAGCGCCAGGTCAAATTCGACAGCGATCTATGGATCGTCGAAATCGAAGACCGACAGGGACGGGCGTTTGTCGATGAACCGATAGTTTAGCGCGGGCCGGGATTGTGCTATTCTGGTCTGGTGGAGAGTTGGCGATGAAGCACGAAAGAATCGAGATTAACCCGGAGGTCATGGTCGGCAAGCCGGTCATCAGGGGTACACGTCTGCCCGTGGAAATGATCCTGCGCGAACTCGGCGCGGGCATGACCGATGACGAGATCATCGCCGAACATCCGCGCCTGACGCGTGAAGATATCCGCGCGGCGCAGGCCTTCGCAGCAGACTACCTGCACGACGACGAAATCATCTACGGCTGATCCACTGGATGCGTTGGCTGGCAGATGAGTGCGTTCACGCGACCGTCGTGGCTGAGTTGCGCAAAGCAGGGCACGATGTGATTTTCGCTATGGAAGATGCGCAGCAATCAAAAGACATCGATCTTGCCGATTGGGCGTTTCGCGAAGGCCGCCTGCTGCTGACGGAAGATAAGGATTTCGGCGACATCGTTTTTCAGCAAAATCGCCAAACATCGGGAATCGTGCTGCTGCGCATTCCGCCCGCACGGCGCGCGATGAAATGGCCGCAATTGAAAGCCGTCATTGATCGCTTCGGCGATACGCTCCATCAACGCTATCTTGTTGTCGAAGAGACTCGGATTCGCGCAAGACTTCTCGATAAATGAGCGATGACGGGTAAGAGCGGGATGACAATCGCGTTTCGCCCTGCTAACGCCAAGCCATGACCG
>DATHQA010000171.1:0-11648 GCA_035483375.1 Rhizomicrobium sp.
CAGAAGTGAGATCGGCTCGCGCGCAACCGTCACGCCGCGCGAATTCTCGGGCCGCACGGAGAACCGCGACGGAAAGGGCGCGGTCGAATGGGCCGTGACATGGGTGCCGGAGATGGACGGTTTCATCCACTCCTATTGCAATACGATCCCGACGCCGCAAGGCGGCACGCATGAACAGGGTCTGCGCAATGCGCTGGCGCGCGCGCTGCGCACACATGGCGAACGCGCGAACAATCGCAAGACCGCGCTCATCACGCCGGAGGATATCATGGCGCAGGCCTGCGCCGTGCTTTCGGTATTCATCCGCGAACCGGAATTCCAGGGCCAGACGAAGGAAAAACTTTCGACGCCCGACGCTCAAAGGCTTGTCGAGAATGTCATGCGCGATCATTTCGATCACTGGCTTGCCGAAAGCCCCGCGGACGCGGACAAGCTGCTCGCGTTTACGATCGATCAGGCGGAAGAACGCCTCAAGCGCAAGCAGGAAAAAGAAACCGCGCGCAAATCCGCGACACGCAAATTGCGCCTGCCCGGCAAACTCGCCGATTGCACAAGCGATGCCTCCGGCGGCACGGAGATTTTCCTTGTCGAGGGCGACAGCGCCGGCGGCTCCGCCAAACAGGCGCGCGATCGCGCCACGCAGGCTGTGCTGCCGTTACGCGGCAAGATCTTGAATGTCGCGAGCGCGGCGGCGGGCAAGCTGCAGCAAAATCAGGAACTCGCCGATCTCGTTCTGGCGCTCGGCTGCGGCACGGGCGAACGCTATCGCGAAGGCGATCTGCGTTATGATCGCATCATCATCATGACCGATGCCGATGTGGACGGCGCACATATCGCCTCGCTGCTGCTCACATTCTTCTATCGCGAGATGCCTGCACTTATCGACAACGGCCATCTCTATCTCGCGATGCCGCCGCTCTATCGCCTCGCGCAGGGATCGAAGACCATTTACGCGCACGACGATGCGCACCGCGAACAATTGCTCAAAAGCGAATTCCGCGCGGGCGCGAAGGTCGAGGTTTCGCGCTTCAAGGGCCTTGGCGAAATGATGCCCGCACAACTCAAGGAAACCACGATGAAGCCCGGCAATCGCACGCTTGTGCAGGTCGGCATCGCGAGCGGTTCCGAGGATGAAACGAGCGATCTCGTCGAACGTCTCATGGGCAAAAAAGCGGAACTGCGCTTCCAGTTCATTCAGGAAAACGCCCAATTCGCCGCTGCCGACGTGGATGTGTGATTATTCGTAATGAAACCTACATTGCAGAATTTCAAGGCGCTGATCCTCGCCGCGTTTTCCGAGAATACGATAAACTAGACGATGCTCACCGGTAATGCGTCGCGCCCACCAGCCTTTCATGTTCGCTTTGAGCGGTTCCGGTTTTCCAATCCCTGTGAAAGGATTGCGCCGAATGTCTCCGATGAGGGTATTGATTTTTCCGGCGACTTTAAGATCGCACACACGCCACTCGGTATATTCGGACCAGGCCTTTGAGGACCAGATAACTCTCATTTGCGCCTAGCGCGCTTCTTCTTTGCTGGACTCTTTATGGGAATAATATCGTGTTCGACGCCACCGCCTGCATCGAATTCGGCGATGCCTTCACGCAAGATTCGCGCGTTGTGGGGATTGGAAAGAAGATGCAGCGTGGTCTGCATGGCATCCCAATCCGCTTCGGAGACAAGCACAGCCGCGCCGCGATCACGTTGACGCGAGATGTGGATCGGCGCGCGGTCGCGCTCAACCTCGTCCATAAGCTTAGCGAGGTTCTGGCGGGCGTAGCTATAAGTTACGATGCTCATGGCGGCTCCAAAGATTGTACAGGAATATGTACAACTCGATTTCTGCTGTCAAGAAAACTGACGCTCTGTCATTGACTTTTCACGTTTTGTCCCTATGTTGCGATGCAACGAAGCTGCAGTCGATTCGGACTTGCGGTATGGGCGCCCGGAAATGCGCCCGATTTAGGAGCGTATGACGAGTGTGACGAATGCCGGCGCGGAAGCCGGCTTGGAAGAAGCCCAAACGGAAATCTCTTCCTCTGACAATGGGTTGGAGGCATCGCCTCCAACAGCGAATATCGGTTTTGAAACTCTGGGCCTATCGCCTGGGATTTTGAAAGCTGTGGCCGAAAGCGGTTACACCACGCCCACGCCGATCCAGGCGCAAGGCATTCCCCATGTGCTTGCCCGCCGCGATGTCATCGGCATCGCGCAGACGGGCACGGGCAAGACGGCGTCCTTCACGCTGCCTATGATCGAGGTGCTGTCACGGGGCCGTGCAAGGGCGCGCATGCCGCGCTCGCTCATTCTGGAACCGACGCGCGAATTGGCGGCGCAGGTGGCAGAAAGTTTCGAGCGCTACGGCAAATACAACAAGCTTTCGATGGCGCTGCTCATCGGCGGCGTTTCGTTCGAAGATCAAGACAAGAAGATCGATCGTGGTGTGGATGTTCTCATCGCCACGCCCGGCCGCCTGCTCGATCATGTCGGGCGCGGCAAGCTCATTCTCTCGCAGGTGCAGGTCCTCGTCATCGACGAAGCCGACCGTATGCTCGATATGGGCTTCATTCCCGACGTTGAAGAGATCTGCAAAAAGATTCCGTTCACGCGCCAGACGCTGTTCTACTCCGCGACGATGCCGCCGGAGATCAGGCGGCTGACGGAGCAATTCCTGCAAAATCCCGTGCGTGTGGAAGTGACGCGGCCTGCGATGACGGCGACGAACATCACGCAGGAGGTTATCGAAGTCCCTGCAAACGATTGGGCGAAGCGCGAAGTGCTGCGCCGCCTCATCCGCGAAAACTCTGTGAAGAACGGCATCGTGTTCTGCAATCGCAAGCGCGATGTCGATATCGTCGCGAAATCGCTCAAGAAGCACGGCTTTAACGCGGCCGCGCTGCATGGCGATCTCGATCAATCGCTGCGCACGAAAACGCTCGAAGGTTTCCGCAACGGCGAAATCGAATTGCTGGTGGCAAGCGATGTCGCGGCGCGCGGCCTCGATATTCCTGCCGTCAGTCACATTTTCAATTTCGACGTGCCGTTCCATGCCGACGACTATGTGCATCGCATCGGACGAACGGGCCGCGCAGGCCGTTCGGGTCACGCATTCATGCTGGCAACGCCGCGCGATGGAAAATGCGTGGACGCGATCGAGCATCTGACGAAACAGCCGATCCAGCGCCGCAAGGTCGAAGTCGAAGTTCGCGAGGATCGCAGGCCGCAGAACAATAACAATCGCGACCGCAAACGCGGCAAAGCGGACAAGTTCCGCAAGCCGCCGGAGCATGGACATTTCGCAAAGCAGGAACCGGCGGAATACGCCCCTGTGGAAAAACAATCCGCGCCTGCACCAAAGCCGGCCGCTCAGCCAAAGGCAAATGTGCAGCCGAGGCCGGCAGCGCAGCCAAAGCCGCAGCAACCGCGCGTAAGCGTGGATGCGGACTCCCTGCCCGCTTTCCTGCTGAGGCCCATCAATCTGCCGAAAGCCGAAAAGCCCACGCCGAAAGCAAAAAAATCCGCTGAGGCCGAGCCTATTTCTTGATCTGGCTTCCCACGATACGTTCGAAGCCCTTGCCGAAGGGCGGCCGCATGAGCGCGGTGATATCCGCACCCGCCTGCTGGTACACCGCTTTCGCGTGGCTGAACGTGCGGAAGCCGTCCACGCCGTGATAGGCGCCCATGCCGGATGGGCCGATGCCGCCGAACGGCAAATCCTCCATCGAGATATGCATGATGACATCGTTGACGGTGACACCGCCCGCCGTCGTGCGTGAAACAACTCGCTCTTCCTCTGCACCGTCCTTGCCGAAGTAGTAAAGACCCAGCGGACGATCATGTTCGTTCACATAATCGATGGCTTCTTCGACCTTGTCGTAGGTCTTGATCGGCATGAGCGGCCCGAAGATTTCGTCCTTCATGATCGCCATGTCTTCGGTCGGATTGAGCACGAGCGTCGGCGGAATCTTGTAATAAGGCTGCTGCGTGAAATTCTCTTTCGCCGGATTGATCTCGATGATCTCCGCGCCCTTCGCGCGCGCATCGTCGAGATAGCCCATGAGACGATCATAATGCCGCTGATTGATGACCGAGGTGTAATCGGGATTGTCCTTCAGCGTCGGGAACATCTTCGTCACCGCGCCTTCGACGGCGGACACGAATTCCTGCTGCTTCTCCTTCGGCACATACACATAATCGGGTGCAAGGCAGATTTGCCCTGCATTCATCGTCTTTCCCATCATCAGGCGATTGGCCGTGAGTTTCATGTCCGCCGTGCGGCTCACGATGACGGGCGATTTCCCGCCAAGCTCCAGCGTTGTCGGCACAAGGTTCTCCGCCGCAGCGCGCATGACGTGATAGGCAATCGAAGTCGCGCCCGTGAACAGCAGATGGTCGAAGGGCAGACGCGAGAACGCAGCACCCACATCCGGCCCGCCTGTGAACACGGCGACTTCCGTTTCGTCGAACGCCGCGCGGAACATGCGTGCCATGAGTTCGCTCGTGCGCGGCGTGAATTCGGATGGCTTGATCATCGCGCGATTGCCCGCCGCAAACACGCCGGCAAGCGGCGCGAACGTCAGGTTCACGGGGAAATTCCACGGGCTGATGATGCCCACAACGCCTTTCGGCTGATATTCGACATAGGCGCGTGCACCGAGCAGACCAAGCACGGCTGGCGTTACCTTGCGCTTCTCGCGCTTCATCCAGCTGCGCACATGCGATTTGGCATGTTTCAGGGGCGCAATCGAACTCGCCACATCGGTCAGCATCGTCGCCTGAACGGAGCGGTGGCCGAAATCCTCTCGCAACGCTTCGGCAATCTGATCCTTGTGGTCGTAGACAAGCGCGATGGATTTATCGAGCCATTCGATGCGCTTCTCCGCGCTCGGCGCGCCGGCCTTCACATGCGCCTCCTTCATGCGCCGCAATGCCTCGCGCATACGGGCTTCCGGCATGGAGGACAGGGGCAAAGCTTCGGCGGCACTCATCTGGCAGGCTCCGTTTGATCAGGGCCGAGTAGAGCAGCGGGGCGCGGCCGCATCAATCCCGTTTAACGCTTCTTTATCGCCCCTTGCTGACAATAGGCTTAATAGGGCGTGGAAGACCGCCCGATCGGGGTGCGGATCGTGCAGAATCGTGAACGCGAACAAGCTGTTGCGAAAGCCACGCTCGCCCTGATGGCGGATGCGGACGTATCCCCCACACCCGCGAATTACGAACTTTTCCATGCTTATGCCTCCGGCGAGAAGGCCGGTGTGGCGGGCATCATCGGCGAAATGCTTGCGAGTCGGCAGCGTTTCACGACGACAGTTCTGGCCGATTTGCATGAGCGCGCGTCCAAAGCTGCGCGGACGCAGACCGTGGTCAATGCCATCGGCGAGGAATTGGCCGACATGCTGTCCAGCGTGCTCGAGAATATCGAAGCAGCGGGACGCGACGCGGAAGCCTATGGCCAGAAACTGTCGGCGGCGAGCGATCAATTGGGCGGCAGCAAATCGCCGCCTGCCTTGCAGAAGCTCGTGGACGGATTGATCGACGCCACACAGAGCATGGAAGAACGCGCCAAGGCGCTCGAAGACGAATTGCAGCGCTCCTCGCTCGAAGTGACGGAATTGCGCACGCAGCTCGACCATGTGCGCAAGGAAAGCCTCACCGATCCGCTGACGAATGTGCAGAACCGCAAGGCTTTCGATCACGCCCTTGCCGATGCAATGGAATCATCCAACGAAACGGGCAGTCCGCTTTCGCTGCTGATGTGCGATATCGATCATTTCAAGACATTCAACGACACATGGGGCCATCAAACAGGCGATCACGTACTGCGCCTCGTGGCGGCATGCCTGTCGGAGAACGTGAAAGGCCGTGATACGGTCGCGCGTTACGGTGGCGAGGAATTCGGCGTCGTCCTCAGCCACACCGCGCTCGAGCAGGCGATGCTGTTGGCCGAACAAATTCGCCAACATGTCGAACGCAAGAAACTCGTGAAGAAATCGACGGGCGATATCCTCGGCATGCTGACGGTTTCCATCGGTGTCGCGCAATTCGCGAAGGGCGAAAGTGCTGCCGATTTCATTCGCCGTGCCGATGCGGGGCTTTATGCCGCAAAACGCGCCGGGCGCAATCGCGTGATCGGCGAAAAGGATCCCCGCGCCGTGCTGGACGGCATGGCCGCCGCCTGACTTTTCTTTTCCGCGCGCGCCCTTATGCTCGCCTCAAGCTATTCCGAGGATTTTCCATGCGAACCGATTTCGAACGCGCCTATGTGACGGCGCACGGGCCTGTCGCCGTGCTCACCTTCAATCATCCCGAAGTGATGAACGCCGCGTCGGCCAAGCTTGTCGCGGGCGCGAGCGAAGCGTTGCGCTTCATCGAGCGGCCCGATAGCGGCTTTCGCGCCATCGTGCTGACGGGTGAAGGCCGTGGCTTCTGTACGGGCGCGAATTTGTCCGAAGGACCGGAGCGCGCGTCCGGTTCGTTTGATCCCGGTCATTCGCTGGAGACGGTGTTTCATCCATTCATGCGCCGCTTGCGCGATCTGAAGCTGCCTTTCATCACGGCTGTGAATGGCGCTGCCGCAGGCGTGGGCATGAGTATCGCGCTGATGGGCGATCTTATCCTGGCTGCGCGTTCCGCCTATTTCCTGCAGGCGTTCACGCGCATCGGCCTTGTGCCCGATGGCGGCTCGACATGGTTGCTGCCGCGTCTCGTGGGCCTTGCGCGTGCGAAGGAACTTTCGCTGCTGGCCGAGCGTCTGCCCGCCGAGACGGCGCTCGAATGGGGGCTTATCAACCGCGTGTACCATGATGATGCGCTCCTAGAAGAAGCGCTGAAACTTGCGACGAAGCTCGCGGAAGGCCCGACACAGGCACTTGCGATGACACGGCTTCTTTATGGTGCGAGCCCGACCAATTCCTTCGAGGCGCAGATCGATCTCGAACGCGCGATGCAAAGTGCCGCCGGCCGCACGGAAGATTTCGTCGAAGGCGTGATGGCGTTCCTGCAAAAGCGTCAGGCGACGTTCAAGGGGAAGTAGCGAATAGTGAGTAGCAAATGGCGAATAGGGTTCTATTCGCTACTCGCCATTCGCTATTCGCCCACTTCAGCCGGTTTCAACGTCACGGATTCGCCGCAGCCGCATGCCGCAGTCTGGTTCGGATTGTTGAACACGAAGCGCGCACCCAATTTCTCGCGCACGAAATCCATCTCTGTACCGATGAGGAACATAATCGCTTTGGGATCGATAAAGATTTTCACGCCCTTGTCCTCGACCACTTCATCGAGCGGGGCTGCTTCGCTCGCATAATCCATCGTATAGCTCATGCCCGCGCAGCCGCCATTAACGACGCCCACGCGCACGCCTGTATAAGCGCCGTCCGCATTCGTCATGATTTCGTGAATGCGTGCGGCGGCGGCCTCGCTGAGCCTGACGGCTTGCGGGCGCGGACGTCTTGGTTTGGTTCCGGCCGTGCTCATCAGAACATGTTCAGTTCGAGTTTGGCTTCTTCGCTCATGCGCTCCGGCGTCCAGGGCGGATCGAACGTCATGTTGACCTTAACATCGCCAATACCTTCCACGCCTTCCAGCGCGGTTTTCACCATTTCAGGCATTTCGCCCGCCACGGGGCAGCCCGGCGCGGTCAGCGTCATGTCCACGGTCACATCCTTGTTGTCCGACACGTCCACCTTATAGATAAGACCGAGTTCGTAGATGTCCACCGGGATCTCCGGATCGTAGACGGTTTTAAGCGCGATCACGAGTTTCTGCGTGAACGCCTCAAGTTCCTCCGGCGGAATCGCTGATTGTGCGACGGGTTCCTGGATCGGTTCGGCATTCATTCGGAGCTCGCGGACACACCGCCCTCCAACGCCGATTTCATCGTGTGCCAGGCGAGCGTGGCGCATTTCACACGCATGGGAAACGCGGAAACGCCCGCCATGACATCGAGCTTCTCGCGGTCGTCCGCCGTGAGATCACCCGTATCTTCGCCCTTCACGAGGTGCAGAAACCCACCCATGAGTTTTTCCGCTTCATCGATCGTGCGGCCGATGAGCATATCCGTCATGAGCGAAGCGGAGGCCTGACTGATCGCACAGCCGCGGCCTTCGAATTTGATATCCGCGATGCGATTGTCGGCGCCCACCTGCAGATAAAGCTTCACGCGGTCGCCACATAGCGGATTGAACCCCTCGCCCGTATGGGTGGCGTGTTCCATCACGCCGAAATGACGCGGATGCCGCGAGTGATCGAGGATCACGTCCTGGTAAAGCTCGCGCAGAGAATCATCCATCGCCGTCAACCCAAAATCTTCCGCGCTTTGACGAGCGCAGCTACGAACGCATCCACTTCGCCCCGCGTATTATACAACGCGAACGACGCGCGCGTTGTCGATGCCACGCCGAACCTCTCCATGAGCGGCTGCGCGCAATGGTGGCCCGCGCGCACCGCAACGCCTTCCCTGTCTAATATAGTGGCGACGTCATGCGCGTGCATGCCATCGGTTTCGAAGGACAGAATCGCGCCTTTGCCCTGCGCATCGCCGATAACGCGCACCCAATTGAATTCACGCAATTGCGCGCGCACGTAATCATACAAGCCGCGTTCATGCGCGGCGATGGCATCGCGATCCTGCGCGCTCAGATAGTGCAACGCCGTTGCGAGTCCGACTGCTTCGATGATCGGTGGCGTGCCGGCTTCGAACCGCGCAGGCGGATCGGCGTAGGTGACGAGGTCCCGCGTAACTTCGCGGATCATCTCGCCGCCGCCATTGAACGGCCGCATCGTTTTCAGATGCGCGCGTTTGCCGTAAAGCGCGCCGATGCCCGTGGGCCCATAGAGCTTGTGGCCGGTCAGCGCATAGAAATCGACATCGAGATCGCGTACATCGACATGAGTATGCACCGCGCCTTGGCAGCCATCGGCCATCACAGGCACGCCTTTCGCATGCGCGCGCGCAACAATTTCCTTCAGCGGCGTGACGGTGCCTAGCACGTTCGACATATGCGCGATGGCGACAAGTTTCGTTTTCGCATTGATCGCGGCATCGAGCGCGTCGATATCGAGCGATCCGTCATCGCGCACATCGACCCAACGCAACACTGCGCCGTGCCGCTCGCGTAGGAAATGCCACGGCACGATGTTGGAATGATGCTCCATTACCGTGAGCACGATTTCGTCGCTCGGCTGGATACGCGGCGCGAGGAACGACGACGCCACAAGATTGATCGCTTCCGTGCCGCCTTTCGTAAACACGATTTCGTCGGCATGCGCGGCATTGAGGAAACGCCGCGTTGTTTCGCGCGCGGCCTCGTACCGTTCCGTCGCCTTCGCAGACAGATAATGTACGCCGCGATGAACATTGGCGTATTCGCTTGTCGCGAAATCGCGCATCGCATCGAGCACTTGCCTGGGCTTCTGTGCCGATGCCGCATTGTCGAGATAGACAAGCGGCTTGCCGTAAACCTCGCGCGACAGGATTTCGAAGTCCGCGCGCACAGCCACTGGATCGAATGATGCGGCGATTTTGGTCTGCGCCGTCACGAGATTTGCTCCATTGCAGAAGGCAACGCAGCTTCTACCGCGCGCCAAACCTCGCCACGGATAGTCTCGTCCGCGATTTCCGAAACCGTGTCCTCCAGGAATGCACGAATGAGCAGATTGCGCGCTTCGCTCTCCGGAATACCGCGTGCGCGCAAATAGAACAATGAATCCGTGTCCAGATCGCCCACCGCCGCGCCATGGGCGCACTTCACATCGTCGGCGAAGATTTCGAGCTCCGGTTTCAAATCGATTTCCGCACGCAGCCCAAGCAATAAGCCTTTTGCCGTTTGCGTGCTGTCCGAGCCATTCGCGCCTTCGCTGACCGTGATCTTGCCCTGATAGATGCTGCGCGCATGACCACCAGCAACATGGCGAAAAGATTGACCGCTTTGCGTGTGTCCCGACGCATGAACGATATGCGTCGTCACATCGGAATGCGTACGTTCACCTTGCACGCTGACACCGCTGAGGTTCGCTGACGCGCCTTTATCTTCCAAGGCAATCTGCAATTCGAGTCGCGAAAGCTTCGCGCCGAAATTTGCGAAATGCCCGCGATAAAGCGCATCGCGCGCCACTTTCACAGCCACCTCTTCGACTTGTACAGCTTCAGTGACTTCGGACATGCGGATATGCGTGAGTTGCGAATTCGCGGCAACGGAAACTTCGACACCGATGTTGCGGAATTCCGTGCCGCCCGATTGAGATTCAAGAAGCGTCGCGGCCGCGCCTTCTTCCACCACGATGAGCGCACGCGCATGTCCTGCGTCGGAGAAATTCAATCGAATTGGCGCGGAAATCGCGGCATTCTTCGGCACGCGCAATGCAAATCCACTATGCGCGAGCGCGAACGATGCCGCATTCATCGCATTTGTGTTTTTGCCAACCGTTCCAAGATGGCGCTTCACCCAATCCGGTGCATCGCCTTCGGAAAGATCGAACAATTCCACGCCGTCGGGGAGGTTCTCGATACGCCATTTCGCCGTCTGCGTCTGCTCGATGTGCTCGCGGTCGAGCGAAGCGCGCAAATCGCTATATTTCCATTCCTCGATGCGGCGATGCGGAATACCGCGCGCGACGAACGCGGCGTTCGCTTCGGCACGGCGCGCATCGAGCCAGGGGGCATTCATGCCGCATCCTTCACGATCTGCGCGTAGCCCTTGGCTTCGAGTTCATGCGCGAGTTCCTTGCCGCCCTCGGCAATGATGCGTCCTCCCGCCAACACATGCACGCGATCGGGCACGATGTAATTCAGCAAACGCTGATAATGCGTGATGACAAGCATCGCGCGATCCGGCGCGCGCAAGCGGTTCACGCCTTCGGCCACGAGTTTCAGCGCATCAATGTCCAGGCCGGAATCGGTTTCATCCAGAATGGCGAGCGACGGCGCGAACAATGCCATCTGCAAAATCTCGAGCCGCTTCTTCTCGCCGCCGGAAAAGCCGACATTCAGCGCACGCCGAAGCATTTCTTCGGGAATGTTCAGTGCGGTGGCCTTCTCGCGCACGCTTTTGAGCACGCCGAGCGCATCGAGTTCGCTTTCGCCACGCGCGCGGCGCTGTGCGTTCAGTGCTGTCTTGAGAAATGTCATCGTCGTGACGCCTGGAATCTCTACGGGGTATTGCATCGCGAGGAAAATACCTTTCGCCGCACGTTCCTCCGGCGCAAGCGCGGTCAGATCCTCGCCGCGATAAACAATGCTGCCGCTCGTCACTTCGTAACCGGCACGGCCAGCAAGCACGTAAGACAATGTCGATTTGCCGGAACCATTCGGTCCCATGATCGCATGCACTTCGCCCGCGGCAATCGAAAGGCTCAGGCCTTTGAGGATTTCCTTGCCGTCAACAACAACGTGGAGGTTCTTGATTTCCAACATTATCCCACGCTGCCTTCCAGACTGATGCCTACGAGTTTTTGCGCCTCGACCGCGAACTCCATCGGCAATTGCTGCAGCACTTCTTTGCAGAAACCATTGACGATGAGCGCGACGGCTTCTTCCGTGTTGATGCCGCGCTGCAGACAATAGAACAATTGATCGTCGGCGATTTTGGATGTCGTCGCTTCGTGCTCGATGCGCGCGGAGGGATTGCGGCTTTCGATATAGGGCACGGTAT
>DATHQA010000172.1:0-3645 GCA_035483375.1 Rhizomicrobium sp.
CAGCAACACAGAAGTTGCCGCGTTCCGGATTTTCAGATCAGGCGAGAGACGGAGGCGCACGCGGCCCGTATGTGAGATCGGGCGTGCTGTTCGCGGCGACAATTTGTTTTGGAATGCGCGTTTCGAAGACCGCGAACGCGAACGATGGCGATACTGCGTAAGGCGTCGTTGGCGGCGCGAGGTGAGCGGCGGCCGCAAACGGACAGATTTGCGAATCCTGATGCGAGGCCGGGTCTTGCTTGTGATCGCCGACAGGATTGATGCGATGAAGCCCATCCATCGTGCAGATGATGAGGGGCGCGGCATTCGCCGGCCCCGGCATCCAGCCCGCCGGCAACAGCGCGCGCAGCATCAGCCCACATAGTGCAAGCAGGACCGCGGAAGAGCGAATGGATGAATTGCGCATCATGCGGCGCAAAGAATAGCGGACACGCGCCGACATGAAAGCCGACTTGGGGTCGCGGGGCGCTTAATTAATGCGCGCTGTCGATAGCTGCAGCGATAGCCTTGGTCACATCCGCGATGGAGGCCATGCCGTCGATCGTCACGACCTTGCCCTGGTTCTTGTAAAAATCGAGCAGCGGCGCGGTGTTCTTGTAATAGACGACGAGTCGGTTCTTGAGCGTTTCCGGCGTATCGTCGGGGCGGGGCTTGCTGCCCGCCGCAATTGCTTCCTTCACGCGCTGCTCTGCGCGGCTGACAAGCGCAGAATCGTCAACCGTCAGCGCGATCACGAGATCGATCTTCTTGCCACGCGTGGCGAGCATCGTATCGAGCGCTTCGGCCTGCGGGATCGTGCGTGGAAAGCCGTCGAACACGGCGCCATTCGCGCAATCGGGCTGATCGTAACGTTCCGCGATGATGCCGACGACAATCTCATCGGACACGAGTTCGCCGCGATCCATGAGCGCCTTGCATTGCTTGCCGAGCGCACTGCCCGATGCAATCGCCTCACGCAGCATGTCGCCCGTGGAAAGCTGCGGCAGGCCGCGTTTTTCCTGAAGGATTTTCGACTGCGTGCCCTTGCCCGCCCCCGGCGGCCCGAACAACACCAGATTCAACGTCGCGCTCCCCTGAGCTTTGCTTTCTTTATGAGCCCTTCATATTGCTGCGCGATCAGATGGCTCTGAATCTGCGCAACCGTATCCATTGTGACGCTGACGACGATAAGAATAGACGTGCCGCCGAGATAGAACGGAATGCTGTAATAGTTGAACAGGAATTCCGGGATCAGACAGACGACCGCCAGATAGATCGCGCCGATTACCGTGATGCGCGTGAGCACGAAATCGATATATTCGGCCGTCTTCTTGCCGGGGCGGATTCCGGGAATGAAGCCGCCATATTTCTTCAGATTCTCCGCCGTCTCTTCGGGATTGAAGATGATCGACGTGTAGAAGAACGCGAAGAAGATAATCATGAACGCATAAAGCGTCAGATAAAGCGGCGACCCGCGGCCCAGATACGCCACGACCGTCTGCAGCCATTCCGGCGTGTTCTGCGCGTTGAACGTCGCAATCGTCGTCGGCATGAGAAGCAGCGACGACGCGAAGATCGGCGGAATGACGCCCGACACGTTGAGCTTCAACGGCAGATGCGAACTCTCGCCGCCGAACATTTTGTTGCCGACCTGGCGCTTGGGATATTGCACGAGCAAGCGCCGCTGCGCGCGTTCCATGAACACGATGACGGTCACAAGACCGAAGATGAACACAACGCCGCCGATGAGGAGCATCGGCCCGATTGCGCCCGTGCGGCCTGCTTCGAAGGCCTGCGCGATCATGCCTGGGAAACGCGCGACGATGCCCGAAAAGATGATGAGCGAGATGCCGTTGCCGACGCCTCTGCTCGTGATCTGTTCGCCGATCCACATGAGAAGGATTGTGCCGCCCGTCAGCGTGATGACAGAGGATATTCGGAATGCCCAGCCGGGATCGATGACGACATGGCCCATATGCTCAAGGCCGAACGCGATGCCGTAGGCCTGGATCGCGGCGAGCGCCACGGTGCCGTAGCGCGTATATTGGTTGAGCATCTTGCGGCCGGCTTCGCCCTCCTTCTTCAGCGTTTCCAACTCCGGGAACACCGTCGTCATGAGCTGAATGATGATGGAGGCCGAGATGTACGGCATAATGCCGAGCGCAAAGATCGCCATGCGCCCGACCGCGCCGCCCGCCAGCACGTTGAAAACGTCGAGCACGCCGCCCTGCTGCTGGTTGAGGATGCGGCCAAGCTCGCCAGGATCGATGCCGGGCATCGGGATATAGGTGCCGAGGCGGGCAACGACGAGCGCGCCGAGCGTGAACAGGATGCGCTGGCGCAACTCCTTCGCCTTGGCGAAAGAGCCGAAATTGAAGTTTGCCGCCAATTGTTCGGCCGCAGAGGGCATTTGCTACTCCCGACTCAGGGCCAACTGTATATCGGTTCGAGACCGCCGTCCGACAAGGCCCGTCAGGCCTCCGCGCGCTGGGCCCGCTTCTCGGCGGCTTCCTTGCGGCGGAGCTGCCTTTTGCCGGGCTCGCCCTTCTTGTTCATATTGACGCGCTTGGTGAAGGTCGTGTGAATGATGCCGCCCACCTTCTCAACCGCCGCTTTCGCGCCCTTGGTCGCGCCCGCGACCGCGATATCGATCTTGGTCGTCAGCGGGGCATTGCCGATGAGCCGGACGCCATGGCGGCTCGGCCGCACAATACCCGCATGCTGCAGCGCCTCATCGGTGATGCGGCCGGAGGTGTAGATCTTCTTCGCGTCGATAGCCTGTTGCAGGCGCACGACGTTCAGCTCCGCAAAATCATTCGCGAAATTGTTTTTGAAGCCGCGCTTGGGCAGGCGCATGTAAAGCGGCATCTGGCCGCCTTCGAAGCCGTACACTTTCGTGCCGGTACGCGCCTTCGCGCCCTTTACGCCCCGGCCAGAGGTCTTGCCGAGGCCGGAGGACGAACCGCGACCGACTTTCAGCTTGCGCTTATGCGAGCCGGGGTTGTTGTGAATTTCATTGAGCTTCATTGTAACCTCGTCATGGCCAGGCAGCGTAAGCACGATCCGGCCAACCAATTATTTCTCTTCCACCACTTCCACCAGATGCTGCACAGCGCGGATCATGCCGCGCACCGCGGGCGTATCTTCCAGCGTGCGCGTGCGGCGGATCTTGCCGAGGCCGAGGCCGCGAAGCGTCGCTTCCTGTTCCTTCGGCTTGCGCGCGGAGCTGCGGATTTGACGCACGGTCACGGTTTTCTTCGCGGTCATCACTTATCTCCCGCAGGCGTTTCGACCTTCGAGCCTTCGCGGCGCGAGATGATCTCGGCGACGCTGCGGCCGCGGCGCTGCGCAATCATGCGCGGCGATTGCTGGGACTTCAGCGCATCGAATGTCGCGCGCACCATGTTGTACGGGTTCGAGGTACCGAGCGATTTCGCAACGACATCGCCAACGCCAAGCGATTCAAACATCGCGCGCATCGGGCCGCCCGCGATGATACCTGTACCAGCCGGAGCCGGACGCACGATAACCTTGCCCGCGCCGTGATGCCCGCGCGATTCATGATGCAGCGTGCGGCCATCCTTCAGCGGCACGCGGATGAGCGACTTTTTCGCTTCGTCGGTCGCCTTGCGGATCGCTTCCGGCACTTCGCGCGCCTTGCCATGG
>DATHQA010000173.1:0-4441 GCA_035483375.1 Rhizomicrobium sp.
TGGCGATTTCGATCTTGCCATCGCGCACGACAGCGCGCTGCTCGCCCGCGCCAATCGCAAGAATCGCGGCATGCGGCGGATTGATCACGGCGGTGAATTCACGAATGCCGAACATGCCGAGATTGGAGATCGCGAAGCTGCCGCCTTCATATTCCTGCGGCTTCAGTTTCTTCGCGCGCGCGCGTTCGGCGAGCGATTTCACTTCGTTCGAGATCACGGCGAGGCCCTTCTCGTCGGCATCGAACACGATAGGCGTGATGAGGCCGAAATCGAGCGCGACCGCGATTCCTATATCGGCATGCTTGTGGCGCAGGATCGCCGTATCCGTCCAGCTTGCATTGACCTCCGGCACCCGCAGAAGCGCCAGCGCGGCGGCCTTTACGAGAAAATCATTGACGGAGAGTTTGAACGCGCCCTCGCCTTTCGGTGCTGCTTCGTTAAGGCGCGCGCGCGTGGCAAGCAGATTGTCGATGCGGCAATCGATAGTCAGATAATAATGCGGAATGAGCGTTTTCGCGGAGGCCAGCCGCTTCGCGATCGCTTTGCGCATCGCGTCATGGGGGATTTCTTCGTAAGCATCCGGCTTATAGAACAGCCGCGCATCGGGCAGCGGCGCGATGCCGAAAATGGGCGCAGCGGCCTGCGATTCTTTTGGCGGCGCGGCAGAAGCCGTTTTCCCGACGCCGGATTTTTGCGCCGCTTCGACATCGGCTTTCACGATGCGCCCGCGCGGACCCGTGCCTTTCAGGGATACGAGACCCACCCCTGTTTGTTTGGCGATACGCCGTGCCAGAGGCGATGCAAATATATGATCCTTAGACGGAATATCCGTTGGCAGAACTTCTTTAGACTGATGTTCCGTAGAATGATTTTCTGTAGACTGACCATCCGTATGCTGATTTTCCTTAGACTGAATATCAGTAGACAGACGTTTTCCGGAAACGGTCGGCGATTGCGGTGCGGCTGCGGCGCCTGCCGCTTCACCCTCCGCGAGCAAAACCGCAATCGGCTCGTTGACCTTCACGCCCTCGCTGCCTTCGGGCACGAGGATCTTTCCGATACGGCCTTCATCGACCGCTTCGAATTCCATCGTCGCTTTGTCGGTTTCGATCTCGGCGAGGATGTCGCCGGACTTCACCGTATCGCCCTCATGCACAAGCCAGCGCGCAAGCTTACCCTCTTCCATCGTGGGTGAGAGCGCAGGCATGAGGATGTTCGTCGCCATTATTCGTCTTCGAGCGGCTCAAGCTCGTCCGCATGCTGTTCCCAATGTTTGCCGTCGAATTGCGCGGTGAAAACGGAACTGAATTCATCCGCGTCGAGACAGCGGAAATTCACGCTGTAGCCATCGGGATGCGAGCGCGGCACGTAGAACGACTTGATCCCGCAGATCGAGCAGAACAGATGGTTCGCCGTTTTCGTATTGAACTGATAGCTTGTGAGCTTTGTCTTGCCCTGTAGCAGCTTGAAACGCGCTTTCGGCACGATAAGATGCAGATAACCCGTCTTCGTGCACATCGAGCAATTGCATTCGGTGATTTCGATTTCGTCGGGCGCGAGCACCTCGAATGCGACCGCGCCGCAATGGCAACCGCCCTTTCGCCATTTCATCTGTTGCGTGCGCGTCATCGTCAGCTCCGGTAGCATACGGCTTTCACCGCCGCGACGACATCGGCAACGCTGGGCAGCGCGAGCTTTTCGAGATTGGCGGCGTAAGGCATCGGTACATCCTTGCCTGTCACTTTCGTGGGCGGCGCGTCGAGATAATCGAAGGCCTCGGAGGCAACCGTCGCGCAAATTTCCGAGCCGATAGAGCAAACGGGCCAGCCCTGCTCCACAGTCACGATGCGGTTTGTCTTCTTCACGGATTCGATGACGGTGGCGGTATCGAGCGGGCGCAACGTGCGCAGATCGATGAGTTCAGCATTGATGCCTTCTTTTGCCAGAGCTTCGGCGGCTTCCAAAATCAATCCCACGCAAATTGAATGCGCGACAAGCGTCACATGCGCGCCGGATTTCACCACGCGCGCTTTGCCGATAGGCAGCACGAAATCGTCGAGCTTCGGCACGGGAAATGAACGGCCATAAGCGATTTCGTTTTCGAGGAAGATCACGGGGTTGGGATCGCGGATCGCGGCTTTCAGCAACCCCTTCGCGTCAGCCGCAAAATAAGGCGCGATCACGCGCAAGCCCGGAACATGCGCATACCACGAGGAATAATCCTGACTGTGCTGCGCCGCCACGCGTGCGGCAGGACCGTTCGGCCCGCGAAACACGATAGAACAATTCATCTGGCCGCCGCTCATGTAGCGCGTCTTCGCGGCGGAATTGATGATCTGGTCGATCGCCTGCATCGCGAAATTCCAGGTCATGAATTCGACGATGGGCTTGAGGCCAGCGAAGCCCGCGCCCACGCCGAGACCTGTGAAACCGTGCTCCGTGATCGGCGTGTCGATGACGCGCCGCGGCCCGAATTCCTCAAGAAGGCCCTGGCTCACTTTGTAAGCGCCTTGATACTGCGCGACTTCCTCGCCCATGAGGAAAACCGCATCGTCGCGGCGCATCTCTTCGGCCATCGCATCGCGCAGGGCTTCGCGCACGGTCATTGTGACGAATTCGGTGCCTGCGGGGATTTCGGGATCGGATAATATTTCGGCAGATTTGGATGCTTCGGGCGCAGCCCCCCTCACCCCGACCCCTTCCCCCTGCGGGGACGAGGGAGCAGTTTTTTGTTCAACAGATTTCGTTTCTGTTGCTGCAATTGGCCTTGCTTCTTCGCTGCCAGCGCCATCAGCGATAAGTTCCGCAATCGGTTGATTGACCTTCACGCCTTCGCTGCCTTCGGGCACGAGGATCTTTCCGATGCGGCCTTCATCGACCGCTTCGAATTCCATCGTCGCCTTGTCCGTTTCGATCTCAGCGAGGATGTCGCCCGATTTCACGACATCGCCCTCATGCACAAGCCATTTGGCGAGCTTACCCTCTTCCATCGTGGGCGAAAGCGCAGGCATGAGGATCTGCGTCGCCATCAGGCCAGCACATCTGTGTAGAGTTCGGCCGCGTCGGGCTCGGGGCTGTCGGTTGCGTATTCGGCTGCCGCGGTCACGACGGCGCGTACATCCTTGTCCATCTTCTTCAGATCGTCTTCGGTCGCGATTTTCTCCGCGACGAGCCGTGCGGCCATATGTTCGATGGGATCGCGCTTCTCGCGCACATTCTGTACTTCTTCGCGCGTGCGATATTTCGCGGGGTCGCTCATCGAATGGCCGCGATAACGATAGGTCTTCATTTCGAGGATGATCGGGCCATTGCCCGCGCGGCACCAATCCATCGCTTTCTTGCCCGCGGCGAACACGGCTTCGACATCCATGCCGTCCACTTCCTCGCCCGGAATGTTGAATGAGACGCCGCGCTTGTAGAAATGGCTTTCGGCGCTGGACCGCTCCACGCTCGTGCCCATCGCGTATTGATTGTTCTCGATCACATACACGACGGGCAGCTTCCAAAGCTCCGCCATGTTGAAAGCCTCATAGACCTGGCCCTGGTTCGCAGCGCCATCGCCGAAATAGGTCAGGCTCACGCCGCCGTCATTGCGATACTTGTTCGCGAAGGCGAGCCCAGTGCCCAGGGGCACCTGCGCGCCGACGATGCCGTGGCCGCCATAGAATCGCTTCTCGCGGCTGAACATATGCATCGAGCCGGACTTGCCCTTGGAATAGCCATTGGCGCGACCGGTGAGTTCCGCCATCACGCCTTTCGGATCCATGCCGCAGGCGAGCATATGGCCATGGTCGCGATAGGCGGTGATGACCTCGTCCTGCGGACCAATGTTGGCCTGCATGCCCACGACGACAGCTTCCTGCCCGATATAGAGGTGGCAGAAGCCGCCTATGAGCCCCATGCCGTAGAGCTGGCCCGCCTTCTCCTCGAAGCGGCGGATGAGCAGCATATCGGCGTAGAATTTCTTGAGCGCGGCCGCGTCCGGCATAAGGGGGGTGCCCGATCCAATCCCCATGGTTGTTACAAGCAGGCTTGTTTTTGGCAAGCGCTGACGAAGTGTCAGGATTGAGAAGTTAGTGTGTATTCCGGGGAACGGCGATCTGGCCTGGCGCACCGTCCTGCAGCTGGCCGCGGGCTAGTTCCTCGACCATGTCGGGATCGACCGAGCCGGGTTCGAGCAGCGAGATACGGTGCTGGAGCATCTTGCGCTGCTCCTGAAGGGCGGCGAGTTGTTCTTCCTTCACGCTGAGCCTGGCATCGACCGCCGTCAGCGCAAGCGCGCCACGCGTGCCCCAGATTGCGTAATAGCCGAAATATGCGACGGCAGCGGCAGAGATCGCCGGTATCACCAAAGCGCCAAAAAACCGTGTCACGCTACGCCGGATTCGCATAAGACCAACGAATCATGCGTGCCGTTGCACGTCAAGCGGTTAACGCGCGC
>DATHQA010000174.1:0-2503 GCA_035483375.1 Rhizomicrobium sp.
GGCGTCCGCTTATTTCCGCTTGGCGGCGGCGGGACCGGACTCGCCGAAATAGCGGAAGAACTCGCTATTGGGCGAAAGTACCATTGTCGTGTTGCCGCCGGGCAGCGCATCTTCGTATGCTTGCATCGAACGATAGAACGCGAAGAAATCCGGATCCGTGCCGTAAGCATCGGCAAGAATCTTCGTCTTCTCCGCATCGCCCTGCCCGCGCAGGATTTCGGATTCGCGTGTCGCCTCGGCGGTAAGCACGGTCACTTCGCGTTCCGCACGCGCCTTGATGCGTTGCGAGGTTTCCTCGCCCTCGGCGCGGAATTCGTTGGCCTCGCGTTTGCGCTCCTGCTGCATGCGTCCATAGATCGCTTCGCTGTTCTGCGGCGGCAGATCGGCGCGGCGAATGCGGACATCGACGACTTTTATCCCGAAATTCGCCGCATCCTGATTCACATTATCGCGAATGTCATGCATGAGTTCGGCGCGCTTGCCCGACAGCACGGCGGAAAAATATTGCGAGCCGAGCACGCGGCGCACATTCGACGACAGGATCGGCGTGAGCCGTGTCAGCGCCGTGTTCTCATCATAGAGCGTCTGATAGAAGCGCAGCGGATCGACAATGTGCCAACGCGCAAACGCATCGACAACCAGACGCTTCTTGTCCTGTGCGATCACTTCCTCGGCGGGCGCATCGAGATTGAGCAATCGCTTGTCGAAGAAATAGACCTTCTGCCACGGCAATTTCGCATGCAGGCCCGGATCGGTGACGACTTCCTGCGGCGCGCCGAATTGGGTCACGAGCGCTTCTTCGGTCTGATAGACCGTGAACACGCAGGACAGCGCCACGCTGAGCACGAAAACCGCCGCGAGCCCAAGAACGAAAACGGACGTGCGGCTCATTGCCCGCTCCCGCTCGACGCCGCAGGGCCTTCGGTCGTCGTGACGGTCGCGTTGCCTTGCGCATCGCGCAGGCCCGGCAGCGGCAGATAAGGTATGACCTTCGCGTTGTCGTCCACGATGACCTTGTTCATCGTGCCTAGGATGTTCGACATGGTCTCGAGATACATGCGCTTGCGCGTGATCTCGGGCGACTTGCGATATTCCTCATAAACCGAAAGGAAATGCTTGGCCTCGCCGCTTGCCTCGGCAATCGCCTGCTGGCGATAAGCTTCGGCCTGCTGCACGATGCGCGCCGCATTGCCGCGCGCTTCGGGAATGATCTTGTTGGCGTAGCCTTCCGCCTCGTTGCGCAGGCGCTCCTGATCGGCGCGCGCGGCCTGCACATCGCGATAGGCATCGATCACTTCGGCAGGCGGATCGGCCTTCTGCATCTGCACGCGCGTGATCGTGACGCCGGCGCCGTAAGAATCGAGCGTCGCTTGCATAAGCTCGCGCACCTTGATCTGCACGGGCTCGCGGTCCTGCGTGAGGATCGGCTCGATCTGGTTCTGGCCCACGACTTCGCGCATCGCGCTTTCGGCGACGGCTTTGATCGCAGGCACCGGATCCTCGACATTGAACAGATAAGCCGAGGCATCCTTGATGACCCAGAACACCGTGAAATTCACATCGACGATATTCTCGTCGCCCGTGAGCATAAGGCTTTCTTCCGGCACATCCTCGGTCTGCGCATTGTCGCCAAGCGCCGCATTCTGGTGATAGCCGATATTGATCTGATTCTCGCGCGTGACTTTCGGCGTATAGGCGACTTCGATAGGCCAAGGCAGGTGATAATTGATGCCCGGCGATGTGCGCGCCGTGAATTTGCCGAAACGCAGCACGACGCCCTGCTCGTCCGGATTGACGATGTAAATGCCGCTCGCAAGCCATACGATGGCGATACCGAGCGCAATGACCGCAAGCCCGCTCATGCCGAAGCCGCTGCCGCCCGGCAAAAGCCCGCGCAGGCGCTCCTGGCTGCGGCGCAAGAGTTCTTCGAGATTGGGCGGCGTGACACCGCCAGGCCCCCGGCCCCACGGCCCGCGCCCTCCGCCGCCGGACGCGCCGCCATTGCCGCCTTGATTTGTCCAGGGCATTCGTTCTCTTGGTGTTCGAGAGGCTGCGCGGTTATAGGTGCAACTGAAATGGCGCGCAAACCGGGATATTTCAATGGCCGTCACGCGTGAAATTGTATTGAAGGCGCTGGAGCGCGTGGTCGATCCCGCGAGCGGGAAGAACGTTGTCGAAGCGGGGCTTATCCAGGGCCTCGTCGTGCGCGACGGCAATATCGGATTTTCCGTGGAGGTGCCCGCCGCGCGCGGACGCGAATCCGAACCGCTGCGCAAGGCTTGCGAAGACGCCGTGCATGCACTGCCGGGCGTCGTCTCGGTGACAGCTGTGCTCACTGCGCACCGCGAGCCGCCCAATGCGCGCAAAGCGCCACCACCGCCCGCCGGCATCGAAGGCGTTGCTTCGATCATTGCGGTGGCGAGCGGCAAAGGCGGCGTCGGCAAATCGACGGTTGCAGTAAATCTCGCGCTCGGCCTTTCGCGATTGGGATTGAAGGTTGGCT
>DATHQA010000175.1:0-3248 GCA_035483375.1 Rhizomicrobium sp.
ATCTCGCTCGTGCAGATGGGCGGCATGAACACGAAGAACATCACCGAAGAACACCTCATGCAGGTGAAGCCTGCGCTGTGGATGTCGATGATCGAAACCGCCGAGATCGTTTCGGAGCGCTACAAGGTTCCGCGCGAACGCCAGGACGAATACGCCCTCGAAAGCCAGCGCCGCACGGCCGCCGCGCAGCAGGCGCAGAAATTCAAGGACGAGATCGTTCCGCTCTCCGTGAAGATGAAGAAATTCGACAAGGCGACGGGTCAGGAGACCATTGTCGATACGACGGTCGATCACGACGAATGCAATCGTCCCGACACGACGCTGGAAGGCCTGCAATCGCTGAAGCCTGTATTCCAGGGCGGCATGCAGGTGCGCGAAGGCAAATACATCACGGCGGGCAACGCCTCGCAGTTCTCCGACGGCGCGTCGGCGGCAGTCGTGATGGATTCCAAGACGGCCGAACAGAAAGGTATCAAGCCGCTCGGCATCTTCCGCGGTTTCGCGACGTGCGGCTGCGAGCCGGATGAAATGGGCATTGGTCCCGTGTTCGCTGTGCCGCGTTTGCTTTCGCGTCATGGCCTCAAAGTCGAAGACATCGATCTGTGGGAACTGAACGAAGCGTTCGCATGTCAGGTTCTCTATAGCGCCGACCGTCTCGGCATTCCGCATGACAGACTGAATGTCGATGGCGGCGCGATCTCCATCGGCCATCCTTAAGGCATGTCGGGCGCGCGCATGACGGGCCATTTGTTGCTCGAAGGCCGTCGCCGCAAGGCCAAGCTCGGCGTCGTGACGATGTGCATCGGCGGCGGCATGGGCGCGGCCGGTCTGTTCGAGTTCATCCACTGATACGCATGCGCGGTGTATTCGCGTTGGCGCTGGGCTTATTGCTCAGCGCCTGCGCGACTGCGCCCACGCACGTGCAGCCGGTGCCGGTTGCGGGCATCGCTATGCCCGCGCCGCCCGATCCGCAAACGCAGATGCGTCCACTCGAAGATCGCGTCTACACGCTTGTCGAAGCGGAGCGCATCAAACTCGATCCTGCGTCGAAAATATTGCTGCTCGATCCCGTGCTTATGGACGTCGCACGCAAACGCGCCGAGGATATGGCGACGCGCGGTTACTTCGCCGATGCGGCGCCTGACGGCACGACGTCGGCGAGTCTCGTGATGGACGAAGACGCACGCTTTCAGGGCTTGCTTGGCGTCAACATCGCGGCCCAGCACTACACGAAACAAAGCGGCGTCGATGTGAATGCGTTCGCCCAACGCTTTCTCGACACGTGGCTGAACAGCCCGAGCCACAAGGACAATCTCGCCTTCACCGATTACAACCGCACAGGTATTGGCTGCGCAGCGAATGGCGACACGGTGTTCGTAACGCAATTGTTCGCGACCGATCTCGGCCTGCCGCCGCCCAAGGATGGCGCGCCGCCGGGAGAAGTGACATCCGAACCTGATCCGCACACCGCGAAATCCGCGATGCAGCGCAAACCCGCGCCTGCCTTGCGCAATAGCGACGGGAATTGATTTCTCCGGCCGCCGCATTAGGCTTGGTGCCATGACCGCGACCATCGGTTCCAATTCCAAGATCACGGCCTATCGCGATTTCTGGCCTTATTATCTGCGCGAGCATGGCAAACCCGAAACGCGTGCGATCCATTATGTCGGCACGGGATTGGCGGTGGCGTCGATCATTGCGATCGCGGTGACGGGCAATCCGTGGCTGATCCCGCTGGCGCTTGTGGCGGGATATGCGCCCGCATGGATCGGGCATTTTTTCATCGAGAAGAATCGCCCCGCGACCTTCACCTATCCGCTGTGGTCGCTGTTTTCGGATTTCCGCATGGCGGCGTTGTGGGCGAGCGGACGTCTCGGCCCCGAACTCAAACGTGCGGGCATGATATAGCAGGCTTGATCTGTACACACATTGTGTATACAATCCACTTTATGAGCATTGCTGCCAAAAAGTCCCGGGTCTCGAAAGAACGGCATGAAGCCGTGGTCAATCTGCGCGTGCCAGCGGCGGTGCGCGACCTCATCGACAATGCGGCGACGATACTCGGCAAAACGCGCACAGCCTTCATCATCGAAAGTTCGCGCAAAGAGGCCATCGACGTGATGCTCGATCAACGCCTCTTCACGCTGGACAGTAAACGGTTTGACGCATTCGCAAAGGCACTCGACGAAATACCGGCATCCAATGCGAAATTGCGGCAGCTTATGTCCAGCAAATCGCCATGGGAAAAATAACGCCGGAGATCACGCCCCCTGCGCCGCTCAATTCCACGCATGACGTCGCTGCATTTGACTGCGGAAAACCTGCTCTGACTGATTGGTTGCGCGTTCAAGCACTTCGAAACGAAGGTAAAGCTTCGCGTACATATGTCGTATGCAGCGGCAATCGCGTCATTGGCTATTACGCGCTGGCCGCAGGCGCGGTGGAACGCGCGAATGCGCCTTCGAACCTCGCCCGCAACATGCCAGATCCAATTCCCGTTTTCGTATTAGGGCGTCTCGCCGTAGATAGCTCCTTCCACGACCGGCGCATCGGTGAAGGATTGCTCAAAGATGCCCTTAAACGGTGTCTCAATGCTTCTCGCGAGATTGGTGCGCGGGCCGTGCTCGTTCATGCCATCGACAGCGAAGCCGCAGGCTTCTATCTCCCCTACGGATTCCAAGCATTCAAAGATGATGGCCGGACACTCTATCTGCCCCTCGGTCAGGTCGCGGCATCTCTTTAATCCCTGCTAACGAGTCATTAACGCAATTGGTTAACAATCCCCAGTAACGGTTCGTAGAAGGGCCTTAGCACTGTGAATCGTGGCGTTAAGCATTCTTTACACAATATCTCGGCACCGATACTTTCGGTTGCGGATTAGGGGCGCAGTGAGTCGAGATGCGAACGGACCTTCCCTGGAACGTCGCTGGGATCCCACCCGAAGCGCGGGAGGCGGCGCGTGCCGCGGCGCGCCGTGAGGGACTTTCCATCGGCGAATGGCTCACAAGGCGCATCCTCCGCAGTTTCGCGGACGACACCGAAGGTCTTACCCGGGAATCATGGCCGCAAGCGGCACCCCAGCCGCGCGCGTTCGAGGAACCATCCATGCCGATAAGCCATCAACGCGATACGCAGGACATGCTCGCGCGTGTCAGCCGCAGCGAATCCGAAACGCAAGGCGCCTACCGCCGCATCGAGGAGCAGCTGCGCGGTATGGCCCGCAGGCTCGAATCGACCGAGCGCAACCA
>DATHQA010000176.1:0-8047 GCA_035483375.1 Rhizomicrobium sp.
GTCAACCTCCCCACAAAGGGGGAGGTGAAGTGCTGTTGACGCGGCTGTTTCGTCTGGCGCTAAGTTCGGCAGACTCCGAAAGGCATCCGCCATGCTCACCAACGCCCAGACCCGCGATGTGCAGTCGGTCCTGCACCCCTATACGAACCTTATGAAGCTGCGCGAGACGGGCGCGCTGGTGATCGAGCGGGGCGAGGGCGTGCGCGTCTATGACGCTCGCGGCAAGGATTATATCGAGGCGATGGCGGGCCTGTGGTCCACAGCGCTCGGCTGGGGCGAGAATGTGCTGGCCGAGGTCGCGGCCGAGCAGATGCGCAAGCTCTCCTTCGGTCATCTGTTCGCGGGCAAAAGCCATGAGCCTGCCATCGCGCTGGCCGAGAAGCTGAAAGAAATTTCACCTTTCCCCGTGGGCCGCGTGTTCTTCGCCAATTCGGGGTCGGAGGCGAATGACAGCCAGATCAAGTTCCACTGGTATGCGGCGAACGCGCGGGGCGAAACGGCGCGGAAGAAGATCATCTCCCGCAAGCGCGCCTATCACGGTGTGACGATTGCGAGCGCGAGCCTCACGGGCCTGCCCGGCAATCACCGCAGTTTCGACCTACCGCTTTCGTTCGCCGTGCATGCGGAGTGCCCGCATTTTTATCACGCGGGTCAGGCGGGCGAGAGCGAGGAGGAATTCTCCGTCCGCATGGTCGCCGATCTCGAAGCGCTCATCGCGCGCGAGGGTGCCGACACGATTGCGGCGATGATCGTGGAACCGATCATGGGGGCGGGCGGTGTGATCCTGCCGCCGAAGGGATATTTCGCGGCGCTCACGAAGGTGCTCGCGCGGCATCGCATCCCACTTATCGATGATGAAGTGATCACGGGCTTCGGCCGCACGGGCGAATGGTTCGGCTGCACCGCTTACGGCTTCATGCCCGATTCCATGTCCATCGCCAAGGCGATGTCGAGCGCCTATCTGCCTATCTCCGCCGTGATGCTGTCGCCCGAGATGAGCGAGATCATCGAGGAGGAATCGGGCCGCATCGGCACGTTCGGCCACGGCTTTACGTATTCCGGCCATCCGGTCGCGGCAGCGGTCGCGCTCAAGACCATCGAGATCTATCAGGAGCGCGACATTGTAAGTCACGTCCGCCGCGTGATGCCCGCGTTCGCAAAGCGCGTGATGACGTTCGCCGATCATCCGCTTGTGGGCGAGGCGGTGGTGGCGGGGCTTGTCGGCGCGGTGGAACTTTCGCCCGATAAGAAAGCGCGCGCGAATTTCGATGCCGCGAAAGGCGTAGGCGCTATGGTGGCGCGTTTCGCCGAAGAAGAAGGCGTCATCGTGCGCCCGCTCATGGGCGACCGCATCGCTTTCTGCCCGCCGCTCGTCATCGCCGAAACCGACATCGCCGAATTGTTCGATCGCTTCGAACGCGCCCTTAACCGCGGGCTGGATTGGGTGAAGAAGGAAAGATTGCTGGCGGGGTAGGGCGGTAGGAAGAAGTAGGATTTCTTGCTACCATGGCGGAAACGGAGAATCCCATGGCCAATGTCGAGAAACTCAGTATTTCGCTTCCCAGCGATCTCGTGGAATACATCAAGGATAGCGTCGGCAGCGGTTCCTACAGCACCGCCAGCGAATTCCTGCGCGAAACCTTGCGCGAGCGCAGACGCCGGGAGATTGAGGAGCGTTATCGCGCACGCCTTGTGCCCAGGGACGCCGCTCACTTGAAGCAGATGATTCAGGAAGGTTTGGATTCGCTCGACAATGGCCGTTCCTATCCGGCCAAGGAAGTCTTCGAGAAACTCATCGCGAAATATAAAGGCATGGCGAAAGCGCAACGGAAAGCGCGGAAGCCTAAGCGGTGAAGGAAGTTATCCTTTCCAAAGAGGCAAAGGCGGACCTGGCGGAGATCGGCGATTACATCGCGGTACAAAATCCATTGCGTGCTGCAAGTTATGCCGAGGAACTCTATAGCAAAGCGCAAAATATCGGCGGCGCGCCACTTGCCTATCCAAAACGTAGCGATTTCGGACCCGATCTACGTGCGGCCATCCACAAACCCTACTTGATCGTCTTCCGCGTGACGAAAAATGCTGTGGAGGTCGTTCGCATCGTTCATGGTGCGAGAGATCTGGAGAGTTTATTCGAGGATTGAATCGGAACGGAAGCACGGTTCACGAATTTCTCTGATAGGCCTCACCTATCAGGAGTTCCCCAATGTCCGGACCGTTCAAACTCAATCCTCTGCCATGGAATGAAGATGCGCTCGATCCCGTGATCTCCGCGCGCACGATTGGTTTTCACTATCACAAGCACCACAAGACTTATGTGGACACGCTGAACAAGCTCGTCGCGGGCACGCGCTTCGCCGACATGAAACTCGAAGAAATCGTGCAGGCGACCGCCGATAAGAAAGAAGAGAAGGAAAAGAAAATCTTCCACAATGCGGGCCAGGTGTGGAACCACGATTTCTATTGGCGCAGTCTTGCGCCGAAAACGGACGAGCCCACGGGCGCTCTTGCGAAAGCGATCGAACGCGATTTCGGCGATATCGATACGCTCATCGAGAAACTTGCCGAGGCGGGCACGGAGCAATTCGGTTCCGGCTGGGCATGGCTCGTGTCGAAACGCGGCAAGCTCGCCATCGAGAAGACGCGCAATGCCGACAATCCGATGGCGGAGGGCGTCAATTGCCTACTCACTGTCGATGTGTGGGAGCACGCCTATTATCTCGATTATCAGAACGAGCGGCCGAAATATCGCGAAGCCGTGCTGTCGAAATTGCTGAACTGGGAATTCGCGGCCGAGAACCTCGAGAAGGAAAGCCGCCCCGTCCGCGCCGCTGCGGCGTGATTTTTTATCTCCCCCCTTTGTGGGGAGGTCGGAGAGCGAAGCGATCCGGGTGGGGGTGGCTTTCCACATCGTCCCCCACCCGATGCAACTCGCTGGCGCTCGCTGCATCGACCTCCTCCCCACGAAGGGGGAAGGTGAAGTGTTCGTCTGTGCTTTTTTGATTTTCGCGTCGGCGAGTAGGCTGCTCCATCGCCATTCGAGGAGCATCCATGGCCTACGAAGAAATTCTTTATGACGTGCGTGACGGCATTCTGACGCTCACGCTCAATCGTCCCGACAAGCTCAATGCCTTCACGGGCGTCATGCAGAAGGAACTCGTCGACGCGTTCACGCGCGCGAGCAAGGACGATGCCGTGCGCGCTATCGTCGTGACGGGTGCGGGCCGCGCGTTCTGCGCGGGCGCGGATTTGTCTGCGGGTGCGGCGACATTCGACTTCGCGAAACGCACCGATCGCCCCGACCGCCGCGTCGAAGGCGAAGTCGATTGGAGCGATGAGCGCGTGCGCGACGGCGGCGGGCGTGTGACGCTGGCGATCTATGAATGCCTGAAGCCCGTCATCGCGGCGGTGAACGGGCCCGCCGTCGGCGTGGGCGCCACGATGCAACTCGCGATGGACATCCGCATCGCGAGCGAGACGGCGCGGTTCGGTTTCGTGTTCGCACGGCGCGGCATCGTGCCGGAGGCGTGTTCGAGCTGGTTCCTGCCCAGGATTGTGGGCATCAGTCAGGCGCTTGAATGGTGTTTCTCCGGTCGCGTGTTCGATGCACAGGAAGCGTTGCGCGGGCGTCTGATCAGCGAAGTCGTCGCGCCCGACAAATTGCTCGCACGCGCCTATGAACTCGCCGCCGAAATCCGTGACAACACCGCGCCGGTCTCCATAGCCCTCACGCGTCAGATGCTATGGCGGCTATCGGCGATGGATCATCCGATGGCTGCGCATCGTATCGACAGCCGCGGAATCTTTTCGCGCGGCGCATCCGACGATGTGAAGGAAGGCGTGATGGCGTTTCTCGAAAAACGCAGCGCCCATTTCCCACAGACGGCGTCGAAGGACATGCCGCCTTATTTCCCGTGGTGGGAGGAGCCGGAATATCGCTAGCGCGCCGCTCCTACGTCCGTCATGGCCGGATTTAATCCGGCCATCCATCCGATGCGTGTCCACGCATCGAAATAACTCTCGTGCGCTCGCAGACGCGAGCGCGATGGGTGACCGGGTCAAGCCCGGCCATGACGGGTTTTTAATTGAAAGAATTTAATGCCGGTGCAGCAGCATCGCGATGAAGCGGCGGAACCAGCCTGAACGCTCACCGCCGCGCGATGGTCCGTGATTGACGTGTACCAGATGTCCAAGCATGGCTTACTCCCACGCAACAAACGCATCAGAGCGACACTACAAAGCAAGCGTCGCACCAACTCTTTAACCCATGATTAAGACAAAATCGAGACTCCGCGCAAAATTGCAAGATAATGAGACTCTTATCTTCCCGGTTCGGTGTCCGGAATCGGACCGCGCGATTGTTGCGATGCGGAATTGCTGCGGCACATCCCAAGCCCGTTCGACCAGCCGGCGCGATAGGCGGCGTCGCTTTGATAGAGCGCTTCATCGCGCACCTGGCCTTCGCGATAATTCGCGCTTGGCGTGCTCGCTGTTGCGCAACCGTCATCATAACCTTCGCGATAAGACGGCGTGTTGCGCATTTGCTGTTCGGCGCGCGTCTCAAAGAGACCGCATGAGGCGAGTGCGACGGTGAGCGACAGCGCGAGCATGTGTTTGAGCATGATCGGATCGTAGCAGACAGCGCGCGCGCAACGAAGTTCCGTATACGGAGCGATCCTCGCGATGGAACAGAGCGCGAACTTTCTACAACCCGTCCCTGTTGAATAGACCACAGTCCTAGGCGCCCAAATCCGGCCCGAAAGTGCCCGCCGCGCCCCGTTTCCCCGGTTTATCCAACGCTCTCAACTGGAAAACCTCGCGGATTTACTGGAAAAATCGGACTACCCACAAGTAAAAGTTGTCTCTCTATTCACGTCTATCTTTGGTTGTAGGAGGATAGTCCTACTTGGCGGGCCAGCCGGCCCGGCAAAGGGGTAAGCAAAGGATAGACGATGAAGCACAACGGGGTGAGAAGAGGGCGGCCGCGCGCATTTGCGACGCCGGAGCGGATCGATATGGCGCAGGCGATCGTGGCGCATGCCTATGGCGTGACGGTGGAGGACATACGCAGGCCGGGCCGCGCCTGCGTGCGCGCATGCCATGCGCGGCAAGTTGCGATGTATCTGAGCCACGTCGTGTTCAGCCAATCGCTGACGGAAGTGGGCCGCGCCTTCGGCCGCGACCGCTCCACCGCCTCCTATGCGTGCAATCGCATAGAGGATCTGCGCGACGATCCCGATGTCGAACGCACGCTTGTGTGGATGGAGACAGTGCTGCGTCAGGCGACGGGGCTTCAGCCATGAGTGCGATGGCGGCGCACGAGGTCACGCGCGAGGCGCGGCGCATTTTGCGCAGGCTCACAGGCTATGAGGCGCGTCTCGTGCCGCAGGGCGGCGGTTATGCGCTCATGGAACGCAAGAACGCACATGCAAGCGCACGGCTTTCGGCGGAACTGGTGGAGGAGTTCCTCAAACGCGACTGGCTGACGCGCGAGAATGAGACTCTCATCATCAGCGATGCGGGCGCGGGCTGGCTCATGCGTGAGGCGCATGGGCCGGACGGTTTCGGAGCGCAGCATCGCGCGCTCGCCGAACGCATCGTCACGGGGCCGCAAGGCGAGGAGCGCCGTGTCACGGTGAATGAGGGCGAGTCGCCGCTCGGCTGGCTCAAGCGGCGGCGTGTCATCGATGCCGTGCAGTTCGAAGCGGGCGAAACGCTGCGCCGCGATTACACGCTCGCGCAGATTGCCCCGCGCATGACGGTCGATCTCCAGGCGCCGCTTATCGGCGGCGGCAGGCGCGCGGCGCGGCCCTCGATGCCGCTGTCCGATACGGCGCTTGCGGCCAAGCAGCGCTTTGCACAGGCGATGAGCGCAGTGGGCCCGGGACTCTCCGATCTGTTGTTCGATGTGTGCTGCCATCTCGTCGGCCTCGAAATGGCGGAACGCGCGAAAGGCTGGCCGCAGCGTTCGGCGAAAGTGGTGCTGCAGATCGCGCTCGATCGCCTCGCACTGCATTACGGCCTGCGCGTCACAGGCCCGCAACGCGCCGCCATCCGCAATTGGCACGCGGAGGTGAGTTCATGAGTAGCTTGTCATCCCCGGCGAGTGCGAGCGTTCCACGCGAGCGCGAGGTCAAGGGGATCCAGGCGGTTCTTGAGACACGCGATGGCCTTCACGACCTGGGTCCCCTTCCCCTCGCATTGCTCGCGCAATGCTCGGCCGGGGATGACAGGCGCGATCTAAAGCCTCAACAAATACTTGTGCTCACCATCGAGCACGAGTTCGCGTTTCTGGTTGTGCACGGTCGCGCGCATGACGACGATGCCGGTTGTCTTCTGCTTCACAAGCTCGGTGATTTCGAGGGCGGGATAAAGCGTATCGCCGGGGAAAACGCCTTTGAGGAATTTCGCGCTCACCTCGATGAAACCGATGAGGCTTTCGCCTACGACATGCGGAAACAATCCCGCGCCCGCAGCCGTGAAGCTCAAAACCTGCAAGCCATGGGCGAGCGGCGCGGGATATCCGAGGCGCTTGCAATATTCGTCGTCGTAATGGATCGGATGATTGTCGAGGCTCACGGTCTGGAACGCCGCGAAATTGGCCTCGTTCAGCGTGCGCGAAGGCGCATTGAATATCTCGCCGATGCGCAATTCGGCAAAGCCGCGCAACGGCATGACGCGATGGTTTTCGGGATCGAACATGCACGGATTGAGCGCGGAACGCGCCGCTTCTGTCAATCGCGGGAAGCAAGCTCGCGATGCGCGCGCGCCAATTGCGCCTCGCGGATATCGGCCTTCACCTGCTGGGCGTTGCGCAACACGACCGAATGCAGCATGCCGGAGAAACCGTCCACCTTTGCGTTTGCTCCAGGGTGGCCGAAGCCCAGATCCGGTTCGCGCGGCATCATGAGAGACACGAGAACGATGAAAAACGCAGCCCGCAATATCATTCGTCTCTCCCGGTTTCGACGCGAGAAACCTAGGCGCGGAGGCTTTGCGAGCCCCTGAAACCAACCGTTAAATTTGAAGACAGTTCGGTTAATTCCGCCGGTTCCCACGCACTGGGGAAACGATTCGATGCGAATACGGTTCAGTGTCGATTCAAATAAGCGTGGTGTTTGGCTAAAATTGTATGGAGTGGAACTTGGCGAAGTAACAAACGCGCAATTGTCATCCCGGCGAGTGCGAGCGTTTCACGCGAGCGCGAGGTTAAGGGGACCCAGGTGTTCAACACTGGTCGGTGTCTAACACCTGGGTCCCCTTCCCCTCGCATTGCTACCGCAATGCTCGGCCGGGGATGACAATTGAGTGTGTGATGAAAACTACTTCGCCGCGGGCAAATCGAGCGTGGCGGTGAAGCCTTTGCCGACTTCGCTTTCGAGGATGAGCGTGCCGCCATGCAATTCGGCGAGCGCTTTCACGACGGTCAGGCCAAGGCCCGCGCCGTGCGAATGATCGGTCGTGCCGCGGCCTGCCTGTTCGAACGGCTCGAGGATGCGCGCCATATTCTCCGGCGCTACGCCAGGCCCATTGTCGGACACGGTCACGCGCACGCGCTTGTCGTCGCCGTTCACCGATAGACGGATGTGTCCGCCGTCATGAGTGAAGCTCACCGCATTCTCGACGAGATTGTGGATCATCGTCGTCAGCGCGCTCTCGTCGGCCTGGGTATGCAAAGCTTCACAAGCACTCGCATCGATGCGCACGCGCCTTTCCGCCGCCTTGCCTTCAAACAGCTCCTTTGCCTGCCACATGGCGGCGCCCGCATCGAGCTTCTCATGCTTGAGCTCGAAGCGCCCCGCCGCGATCTTCGTGAGATCGAGGATCTGATTGATGAGCCGCAGCAGATTATGCCCGCCCGCATGGATGAGGCCTGCATATTCCTCGATCTGCTCGGGTTCGAAACGGTCTGGCGTGGAACGCAACAGATCGGCGAAACCGATGATCGCGTTGAGCGGGGTCTTCAGCTCATGGCTCATCGTGCGCAGCAGCGTCGTCTTGGCGGGCGCGGCGGCTGCTTCGGCGGCATCGAGCCTGCGCGTGAGAT
>DATHQA010000177.1:0-4379 GCA_035483375.1 Rhizomicrobium sp.
CGCGCTTTTTCGCTGCTGGGTGCGCCCAATGCGATGCATCACGCGCCGCGCGTGGATGCAAATGCGCGCACCGTCGTGCGGCCCTCGCCCGATCTTCTCTATTCCGAATGTTCGTTCGATCTCACGAAAGGCCCGTTGCGCGTGAACGCGGTCGTGCCCGCCGGCACCTATTGGTCGGTGTCGGCGTTCGACTCGCGCACGAACAATTTCTTCGTGCTGGACGATCGCACCGCGAAGGGCGGTGTCGATTTCGTGCTTGCGATGAAGGGTGCGGCGATCCATGCGGGCGCGCTGCGCGTCGTCATCTCGCCAACCGAGCACGGCGTGTTATTATTCCGCACCTTGATAAACGACGATTCGCATTTCGCGGCGCTGGACGTCACGCGGCGCAAAGCAAATTGCAAGCCATTCACGGGGGAATGACATGAGGATTCTCGCAATCGTCGCGGCGGCGCTTATCCTCACCGCCTGCGGCCAGGAACAAAGTGCGCCGCCGAAGCATGCGAGCAATGGTCCCACGCGTATCGTGTTCGTCACCGACTGGAAGGCGCAGGCCGAGCATGGCGGCTTCTATGAAGCGCTCGCCGAAGGGCTTTACAAGAAACGCGGCCTCGACGTGCACATCATGGAGGGCGGGCCCGCCGTCAATGTGCCGGAATTGCTCGCGGGCGGCGCTGCCGATTTCGGCATAGGCTCCAACGCGTTCATTCCCATCAACATGATGCGCGAGGGCGCGCATGTGAAAGCCGTGATGGCGATCTTCCAGAAGGATCCGCAGGTGCTCCTCACCCATCCGCGCAAGGATGTGAAGACGCTGGCCGACATGAAGGGCAAGCCCATCATGATCTCCGACGCCACGATCTCCGCCTTCTGGCCGTGGCTGAAGGCGAAGTTCGGTTTCGATGATTCGCAAATACGAAAATACACATTCAATCTCGCACCATTTCTTGTCGATCCGAAAGCGATCCAGGAAGGCTATCTTTCGAGCGAGCCCTACACGATCGAGAAACAGACCGGCATCGCGCCGCAGATTTTCCTGCTCGCGGATAATGGTTATCCCGGCTATGCGAATATGGTGCTTGTGCCGCAGCATTGGATCGACACGAATCCGAAAGCCGTGCAGGCCTTCGTGGACGCGACCGCGCAAGGCTGGCGCGATTATCTGACGGGCGATCCCAAGCCCGGCAACATGCTCATCAAGCGCGACAATCCGGAGATGACAGACGATATCATCGCCGAGGCTATCGACAAGATGAAAAGCTATGGCATCGTCATTTCCGGAGACGCGCAGACGGCGGGCATCGGCGCGATGACGGATGCACGCTGGAAGGAATTCTTCGACACGATGGCCTCGCTCGGCATGTACAACAAATCGCTCGATTACCGGAAGGCCTATGATTTGCGGTTTATCGACAAAGCTGCGAAAAATTAGTTACCTCCCCCACTGTGGGGAGGTCGACGCAATGAGCATTTGCGAATTGCGTCGGGTGGGGGCGGATCGATGTTCAAGCGCTCAGGACCAGACAATATAAAACGCGCCCGTCAGCTCAGGGGCGAGCCGACGATGGCTGAGAAGCAATTGTGGCGGAAGCTGCTGGATTTAAATAGGCAGGGATTTCATTTTCGTCGTCAAGCTCCGTTTCGGTCTTATATTCTGGATTTTGTCGAGCACGGCGCACGCATAGTTATCGAACTCGATGGCAGTCAACATGGATTGCCGGAAAATCAGCGTCGCGATTTTGTGCGCGATCGATTGCTCGCCAGTGAAGGTTATCGCGTTCTCCGGTTTTGGAATGACGATGTGTATGAAAACATTGATGGCGTTGTCGAAACGATAGCGCGCACATTGCGCCGCCCCCCACCCGGAGCGCTATGCGCTCCGACCTCCCCACAACGGGGGAGGTAATTTATGTCGCCGCTTCTCTCCCTCACATCGCTTGCGAAAAGCTTTGCCAATGGCGTGGCCGCGCTCGGACCGCTCGATCTGAATATCAACGCAGGCGAGTTCGTTTCGCTTGTGGGGCCGAGCGGTTGCGGAAAATCCACCGCGTTGCGCGTGATCGCGGGCCTGCTCGCGCCGAGCGCAGGCGCGGTCACGTTTCCGAACGGCAAACCTGAAATCGGCTTCGTGTTTCAGGAGCCGACGCTTATGCCCTGGGCGAGCGCGCTCGACAATGCGCGGCTGCCGCTCGATCTCAAACATATGAATCGCGGCGAAGCGGAGGCGCGCGCGCGAACCGCACTCGCGCGCGTGGGCCTTTTCGGTTTCGAGCGCGCATTCCCGCGCGAACTTTCCGGCGGCATGAAGATGCGCGTTTCGATTGCGCGCGCGCTTGCCGCCGAACCGAAATTGCTGCTCATGGACGAGCCGTTTGCGGCGCTCGATGAACTCACGCGCCAGTCGCTCAATGACGATCTGCTGAAGCTGTGGCGCGAGGATGATCTCACGGTCATCTTCGTCACGCATTCCGTGTTCGAAAGCGCTTATCTTTCCTCGCGCGTCGTCGTGATGACGCCGCGGCCCGGACGCAATACGGCCGACATCGCGCTCATGCAGCCAGCGGAACGCGACGCACACTATCGTATGTCGCAACAATTCGCCGATGGGGCCGGGAGAGTTTCTGCTTCGTTGCGCGGTGCAATGGCGAATAGCGAAATCGCGAGTAGCGAATAGGGAAGAAAACAGTGAAACCATCTTTTCCCCTATTCGCCATTCGCCACTTGCTATTCGCGCGGACACAGCCATGAATCGCGCCCTCCAAATCCTCATCCCCATCGCAGTCGGCATCGCGGCCATCGCGTTGTGGGAGTTTCTTGTGCGGCATTACAACGTGCCGCCTTTCGTGTTGCCCGCGCCGAGCGCCATCTGGGCCGCGTTCGTCGAAAATTTCGCGACGCTCATGGCTTCGCTGTGGACAACGCTTTCGATCACGCTCGCGGCCTTCGCGCTTGCAGTTATAGGCGGCGTGACGCTCGCGCTCCTGTTCAGCCAAAGCCGCATCGTCGAGACCGCGCTTTATCCTTATGCGGTGATATTGCAGGTGACGCCGGTTGTCGCCATCGCGCCGCTTATTCTCATATGGGTCGGGTTCGAGCATATCGATGTGGCGTTGCTCATCCTTGCCTTTATCGTCGCCTTCTTTCCGATCCTGTCGAACACGACGCTGGGCCTGAAATCCGCCGATCACAATCTCATCGATCTGTTTCGGCTTTATGGCGCGAGCCGCTGGCAGATCATGTGGAAACTCCAATTCCCGACGGCGCTGCCCTATCTGCTCGGCGCGATGAAGGTTTCGGGCGGGCTTGCGCTGATCGGTGCGGTGGTTGCGGAGTTCGTTGCGGGATCGGGCACGGCAACGGGCCTTGCCTGGCGCATTGTCGAAGCGGGCAACCGCTTGCAGATCGCCAAGATGTTCGCCGCGCTCGCGCTGCTCTCAACCCTCGGCATCGCGATCTTCTTCATGCTGTCCGCGCTCGAATGGGCGCTGCTGCATCGCTGGCACGAAAGCGCGCTCAAGAAGGAGCGCTGACTCTTTGCAACGAACGCGCGATACCGTCGAGCATCATCACGAGCCCGCGCTCGAACGCGCCTTCCATCGCCTCGGGCTCGGCGATCTCGGCCGCGATGATGCCGTTGAGAAATGCGGCCATGATGCGCGCCATGCGGGCGGCATCGCGTTCCGGAAAGCCCGCGCTCACAAGCACGCGCAAAGCGGCAGGCGGAACGAATGCTTTTGGCCCAAGCAGCGCGAACGCCCTGGGACGGGTGAGCGCCACCGCGCGGGTGCTGCGCGCTGCCTGGCCCATCCAGGCGCGCCAGCCCATCGCCTTGTCGGCCGGAAGCGGAATGGATTCGCGCAACTTCGCCGCTGCGCGCCGCATGAGCAGCCCCTTGTTCGGGAAATGATGGTACAGCGCCATGGCTTCTACGCCGAGCCGCGCGCCGAGCTTGCGCGTGGAGAAAGCGTCGAGCCCTTTCTCATCGACAAGAGCCAAAGCGGCTTCGGCGATGGCGTCAGGAGTCAGAGTTTTGGCTGGCTTATCCATGATCCTTACGATGTAATGCAAGGTAGCGTGAGAACATTACATCGTAAGGTAAAATGATTCGGTGGTAGCGAGAAACCGCATTATTCACGCGACAGGACTGTGAATTATGAAAATTCACAGTCCACTTCTGTGAAGTCTTGATTTCGAGGGGCGGAAGTGTGACTTATCCCTCATGCCAGCGCCCGCTTCCCAGATGTTGACCGCAAACCGGCTTCGCGACGGGCAGGTGCTTTATTGGCGCCAAGGCGAATGGGTGCCGGAACTGGCCGAGGGCGAGGTATTTGCCGACCAGAAGGCCGCCGATGCCGCGCTCGCCGCAGCCGCCCGTTTCG
>DATHQA010000178.1:0-2147 GCA_035483375.1 Rhizomicrobium sp.
TTGCCCCGAGGCGCTCGCAACGCCCAACGTGACACTGCCGCCCGGCGTCATGAGTTCCTGCACGGTGACGCCGACCTGTTCGGTATAGCTTTGCGCGGGGATCAGCGGCGAGCCGACCCATGCCACGCCATCGGCGCGCACGCCGGAGATGCGAGGATCGACATAGACCGCAGCCCCGTTGAGGAACCCGTCGTTGTAATTCGGCGAATCCTGCAGATCGTTCGCGGTGACGGGCCGGATGAGAATGCTATTGCGTGAAGCGGGGATGAGAACATCGGCCAGGCCCGCCACATCGATCGTGGCGCCCGCATCGATGAAAATGCGCGATGTGCCCGGCGCGATCGAATCCGGCGTCGTCGTGGGGCCGGCATCCGCGCCGATCGTAACATTGCCGCTCGGCGCATAGATCATCGCATTCTGCTGGATCTCGATGCGTGATTGCGTGCTGCCGATATCGATATCGGATGGTTTGAAATCTTCGAGCGAAGTCGGATCCTGCGGAATCGTTTCCTTGCTGTCCTCGGGCGTGATCGCAATCGTACCGCCCTGGCCGAGCTGGATGTCGCCGCCGTAAAGCTGGATGAAGCCGTTGCGCGAAACGCTCGTCGTCGCTTCGAGGATACCGTCGTTGATGACGGCGCCGCTATCGGTGCCCGCAAGCGAAACGAAACCTTCGGATGCTTCGATGATGCCGGTATTCTCGACGTAATTTCCTGCGGCGTCCGTGCGATTGAGCGAGCTTAAGACAAAGCCGCGCACATTAGGATTGGCGCTGGACGCCGAGCCGTCCGACCGTGTGAGTGTGATTTCGCGGCCCGATTGCAGCGCCACTTCACCTTGCGGCGAGGAGAGATCGCCGGCGTTGGTGACTTTCGGGCCGGTCAGAAGAATAAAGCCGCCCGTATTGCTCGTGATCTGCGCGCCCGCATCGACCTCGATCGTGCCTTCGAGCAACGGATCGTAGGCCGTGGAACTGATCGCTTGTGCGGAGAATGTGAACGCCGACGGCAATTGCGTCGTCGAAGCCTGATCGGCATAACCGAGCAAGCCGTAATTCAGAAATTCGTCGTCGCGATCCTTGATCGTAAGCGGCGTCGTGCCGTTGTCGAGCGCGCGGCCGATTTCGAGGCTCGTGGCGATGAGCGAGTTCATATTGATCTGCGATGCGCCGCCGAACAGAATGCCGTTCTGGTTGAGAACAAGCACCGTGCCATCGGCTTTGATCGAGCCCAGAATCTGGCTCGGCGCGGGCGCGGAATTGGGATCGCGCAATCCGGTCAGCGGATCGAGTTGGCCGACGACGCGGTTGAGCACGACCCAGCCCGGCTGCGCCACGCCATTCTGTTTCTGATTGAAGGTTAGCGTTGTATGCGCGCCGACATTGAACGTATCCCATGAAAGAATGGCGCGCGATTGCGTCTGGTTGATCGTGACCTGGGTGTTGCCGCCGCTCGCCGTTTGCGTCGGGGCGCTTGCGCCTTCCCATGTGTTCAATCCGGTCGGGTCCTGCGCGGCCGGAACCGGATTGGCGACAGGCTCAAGACCGCCAATGGCGATACCATCAGGCACGCTCGGATTGAGCGCCTGCGCTGCGGCACGCGCAGCAGTTTGCGCCTGCGTCGCAAGGCTGATCGATTGCGAGACCTGCATTTGATAGGCGGTCGCGCGTTGCTGCGCTGCTGACATGCCCGCTGTGGAATTAAGCCCCTGCCCGGGATGCGTAGCATTCGCGATGGCGGCAGCAGTTGCCGCGCCCGTCACCGCGCGCATTTGCGCCAATTGCGCTGATGCCTGCGACATGCCGAGCGCCGTCAGCAGCGCGAACGCACTCGCGCCGCGCAGCAACAATCCGCGATGAAATCGAACGCCGCGTTTTGTCGCCGAGGTTTCGCTCATTTGGACGCACCCGATGGCGTGGCGTTGGCAGGCGCAGGTGTCGTTGATGTTGCAGGAGCATGCACGGCACGCGGATCGAATTTGCCGTCGTAAAGCTTGTCGCCATAATCCTGCGCGAGGTTCTCAAGTTCCACGCGCCGCTCACCGATGAACGGCTCGTTCGCGAAAACCGCATCGTTGAAACTGAATTTCGAATAGGCGTCGAGGATCTCTTTGCCGACCGCGAGCAATTTGTCGTTCTTCGCTTCGCA
>DATHQA010000179.1:0-2349 GCA_035483375.1 Rhizomicrobium sp.
ACCGTATCCACGCGCAACATCTGCAGATTGCGGAACGAAGTATAGCCCGCGCCGAAATCATCGATGGCGACGCGGCAGCCCATCTCGCGCAATTGCGAAACGAACCGCGCATTCTCTTCGAAGTGATGCAACGCCGCCGTCTCGGTGAGTTCGATGATGAGGCGGCTCGCAACTTCGTTGTTCGAGCGCACATATTTGATGAAGGAATGCAGCCATGCCGGATCGCTCGCCGTCGTGCCCGACACGTTCACGGCAAGCGAGATTTCGGGATGGGCATGCAGCGCGCTCACCGTCATCTCGAGCGCGTGACGATCCACAAGCCGCGCGAGGCCCAATTGCTCCGCCGCCGGAATGAAATGGCCCGCGGACAGGATCGCGCCGTCCTTCTGCATGCGCAGCAGGCATTCGTAATGCACCGGCTTACGCGTCAACGCATCGATGATGGGCTGATAGGCGAATATAAGACGACGGTCATGCAGCGCCGCCACCACATCGTCCGCAATCGCCATGAGGCGCAGACGCGCGGTTTCGCGCTGGGGAGATTTCACATAGACGGCAAATCCATCGCGGCCCGAACTGCGCCCGCGTTCGAGCGCTTCTTCGGCGCGCAGCATCGCTTCCTGGCTTGTCGCGGCGGCCGAGGGCAGCCACACCGCGCCCACCGAAATCGTCGCCGACACCATGCCCGCGCGCGTCTCGATCACCTGCTGGCGCACGGAAGCACGCAGACGATCCGCCACAAGCGTCATTTCGCGCTCGCTGCAATTGCCGAGGATGACGCCAAGCTTGTTGCCCGCCGTGCGGCCGATCACATCGCTGCCGCGCAAGGAACATGCAAGACGTTCGCCCACCGCGACGATCACTTCATCGGCGGCATCGAAACCATAGGCGTCATTGATCATCGCAAGACGGTCGATCGACGCGACGAGGAATGCGCAATGCCGGTTCTCGGCCTGTGCCGCTTCGATCGCGCGCGCCATTTCCGCACGCAGCGCATTGCGGTTCAGATGGCCGGTCAGTTCGTCGCGCGTCGCAAGATAGGTGAGACGCTGCATCTCGCGCTTGCGCTCGGTGATCTCGCGCAGCGAACCGGCGAGCCGCTCGGGCTTGCCATCTTCGCCCATCAATCGCGCACCGCGCAGCGAGAACCACAGCGTGCCGAGCGCGGACGCCGCTTCGAATTCGATGTCGAAACTGAAATCGCCCTGCATGTTCGTCTTCAGCATGGCGTCGAGCTTGTTGCGGCCGTCCGGGCTCATCCAGCCGCGAAGCGCCGTACCCGTCGAAAGCCGCGCAGGATCCATATGCTGCGCGAGCAATTCGCGTGCGGCATCCCAGATGATCGTGTCGTCGGAGATGTTCCAGTCGAACGCGGCAGCGCGCGAGGCAGCCAGCGCCAGCCTGAGCCGTTCGGCATCCTGTCGTTTAGACAGCGCGCCGATATGCTCGGCGGGCTTCAATGCACGCGTCGTGTTCTGCACGGTCCACCATTGCCCTGGCCGTTTGTCCGGCCTTTGTGAGATCATGGCGGCGGGCGCTTAAAAATCTCGTAACTGTTGATGTAATGGCGATGTATTGGCGCTGCGGCGCGCGCTTTGCGTTAAGAAAGGGTTATGAACGCAAGCGGTCCGTCGAGTATCGATCGCGCGGGAGCTGTCTCCCGTGTAAAAAAAATCAGCGCCGGAGAGCGTTTATATGGTAAACGCGACGGTAACCGGGGTGGGAACTCCGGCGGTCAGGCGCGCACGCCTCGTAAACCATCGTATCGTTCCGGAACAGAAGATTTCGAGCCGATCCGCTACGGTTTGTGGCGACATGCCCCATTCGTGGCGCAACTCATCGGCCAGATTCTGCCGCGCAAGGACGTAGGATCGGCGGTTATGCAGGCGACGTATGACGAACGCCCGCGTATAATGGCGGCAATATTCGATGCGATGGCGTAGAGCTTAAATACGTTTGCTCAATTGCGTTTTGAGTTCCGCAAGTTCGCGCTCGATACGATCCAGTCTTTCAAGAATTGTATCTTCATTGCGCGGCACGGGCGTGGAAATTCCTGCATGCCTTGCGATTTCTTCGGGGCTCAGCGCAAGCAGCGCAGACAATATGCGCACATCATTCGTCGAAAGCTCGCGCTGATCCTTCCACATTTCGGCCAATTGCTCGGCGGAAAGACCAAGCGCATTTGCAACATCGCCGCGCGAAAGGCCGAGCCCTTCCATGCGTGCGTCGAACCATTTCGAATCGAAGAACAGCGCCATGGCGCGCAATTATAAAGATCAACGCGCGGCGTAGTAATCCGGCTTTGTGATGAACGCGGCTCCGATCACGCGGCCATAGCCGCCCTGCTGC
>DATHQA010000180.1:0-3646 GCA_035483375.1 Rhizomicrobium sp.
TCATGGATGCGGCCACCCATATAGGCGCGGCCATAGCCATCGATCCAGCGATCATAGGGCATCGGGCCCTGCGGTGGGGGAGGCGGTGGCGGCGGGGGCGCTGTCTCTTCCTGATACGTGTCGCCCGCAGGCGGTTCCCAAGCCTTGTGCCAATGATGATGCCAATGCTTCATCCAGCGCTTGTGCATCACAATGTGATGCGCCGCTGCGTGATGGTGATGCGCAGGCGGCGGGCAATGCGGACCGGCCGGTTTCTTCGCAGGCACTGTTTTCGCAGGAGCCGGATGGGCGGGCGGGTTCGCATGGGCCGGGGCCAGCGAAATGGAGAGCGAGGCTGCGGCGGCGAGGAGCAAGGCTTTCATCTCAATTATCCTTTTGCAGACAAGCTATGCCGCGGAACGACGCCGGGTAAGGCCGATTTTAATAAGTGGTTAATCCTAACAGGCGGCCCGGTCCTTGCGTGATCCCGCCCGGATAAGCTTAAGTCCGCTTTGGACGAGGCGGCTTTGGGGGAAGCCATTGGCGCGCATTCTGCTTGCGGAAGATGACGAATCGCTGCGCCGGTTCCTGGCGGCGGCACTCGTGAAGGCTGGCCATATCGTCGCCGATTTCGGCGACGGGGCGGAGGCGCATGATTGCCTCAAATCCCACGAATTCGATCTGCTGCTCACCGATATCGTGATGCCCGGCATGGACGGGATCGAACTCGCCAAGCGCGCGGCCGAACACGACGCCGCGCTCAAGATCATGTTCATCACGGGTTTTGCGGCCGTGGCGCTTCATCCTTCGAGCCAGGCGCCGAAACAGGCGAAGGTGTTGTCGAAACCGTTCCACCTGCGCGAGATCGTGCAGGAAGTCGATCGCATGATCGCGGCGTGATTCTTTCATTGTCGCGCAATCTGACGCGAACCGCTTCACACTTCGCGGGATTGCGCTTTACTGCGCCGCTGCCAGTGCCCTGCTTGCCTGAATGAATTGCCACGTGCGTCCCGTGACCAATTGCACGCTTGGCCGCGCGGCCACGCGATTGCGCCATGCAACAAGCTTGGGAACGCTGTCCGGCATCGGCATGCCGAGTAGTGCTGCATAGAATTGCGCCATATAGAACGCGATGTCGGCGTAGGAGAATTCCTCGGCGAAATAATCGCCCATGAGAAATTTTTCCATCTCCGGATAAAGCGCGTTCGTCGCCGCCATCGCTGCCAGCGTTTCGGGCGCGGTGCGTGAAGAAGCGTTGATGACTTTCATTACTTCGCCAAAGAAAATCTCATCCGAACGAAGCTCGATCAAACGCGCACGGGCACGCGCTTTCGGATCGCGCGGCCACAGCGCAGGCTCAGGCTTGATGTCCTCGAAATATTCGAAAATCTGCGTGGAATCGAATAATTCGAGATCGCCGTCCACAAGCACGGGCACCTGTTTCTTCGGATTGATGCGCAAGACTTCGGGATGTTTGGGATCGTAACGTGTCTGCAGATTGAACGGCACAAGCTCCACTTCGCAATCGAGTTCTTTTTCGCGCATGGCGATTTCCGCCTTCGCGCCGAACATGCTGACCGGACCGTTATAAAGCTTCATTGCCGCCTCCCGCTTTCGAGAGATAATAAAACGACCGATCGTGCTTTTTCAAGAGAGTTTGCGTTTGCTCCTTGCCGCCCGCGCGAGCAAAGCCTCAAAGGCGCGTTTCGCGCGCGCGCCCGCAGCGTAATCCTGCAGGAGTTTCGTCGATTGCTGATAGACAAGGGCAATGCCCACGATCTCGAATGCCATCTGTTTCGGATCGATGTCGGCGCGCAATTCCTTCCTCGCTATTGCGTCCGAAACGGTGTGCGCAAGGATCGCGCGCCATTCGGTTTGCGCGGAGACGAGCCGGTCGCGTACGACGCCGGGCCGGTCGTCGAATTCCTGCGCCGCCGTCATGAACAGACAGCCGACCGTTTCCTTGCCTCCCTTGATCCAATCGAGATAGCGATGGAACAGCGTTTCGAGCCGCGCTTTGCCCTCCGGTTCCGTCATCGCTGGTTCCAGCACCTTGCCGGCGAAACGGGCAACCGCTTCTTCGAGGACGGCGATCTGCAGCGCCTCCTTCGAGCGGAAATGCGCGAACAGCCCGCTTTTGGAAAGGCCGAGCGTATCGGCCAGCACGCCGAGCGTCAGCCCTTCAAGGCCGAGCCTAATAGCCTGCGAAAGCGCCTCGTCCACAATAAATTCGCGCGTGGCTTCGCCTTTGCCCATAGCGCGAAATAAGCACGGGGCCGTGCCTCGCGAAAGCGGCTTGTCAGGCGCGCGGGCCCGACCTATAGCTCACCCGACCCCTTTTAAGGCGGGCGCGTAGCTCAGCGGGAGAGCACTACCTTGACATGGTAGGGGTCACAGGTTCGATCCCTGTCGCGCCCACCATTATTTTCAATAGCTTAGGTCTTGCCGTAACCCGCTTTCGACGCGGAATAGGGGCGAACTTGCTAAAACTTTGCGTTAATAAAGTGCGGGTTTTGACTCTGCGCTGCATTCCTATGAACCAGGCGTCAATCGCAGCTGCCGCGCATTTGAGGTATTCCGGATCCCACTCGCCATAATCTGCGGTTATCCGAAGATGCGGTCGACGATGACCCAGCTGCATGGAGATGTCGTCTTCGCTCACGCCATGCGAATGCTTGGCACGACGCAGAATGGTCGTGACCTTGTGACGGAAACTGTAAGTCGACAGTCTTGGAAGGTTGACCTCGGGTTCCGCGCGCACGCGCTCGATCGCGGTCTGCACACTTTCAAGCGACGCATATCCGCAATACCTCCAACCTGGCTCAAGTGAATTATCTCTACTTGCCTTGCGCGCCTCCTTCTCCCAGCGATCCAACCAATTGGTGAGAACTTCCGGTTCGCGCACCGTGGCGCGACGCTTCTTATTCTGTGCGCGTCCGGGCGTGTTGAGACACAATAAAGGAGACCGCCGTGAAACGCATTCCTTCCACGCTTCTGGTCAGTACCGCGATGATATCTTCCGCATGTGCCGCCCACCGGTCGGACGCGTCTGCATTCACTCCGGCAACTGCCGTGCATGACGCGCCCGAACCGGTCAAGATTGTCACCGTCGCACAGCCGTCGGCGATCTGCTGGCCTGGCAACTATATTGCTTCGAATAGGCCGCATCCCTTCTGAAAAATTTGGACAGACGGAATGTAAAGTTTGCCCGACTTTCTTCGTTTAACATACCGAAGTCGGAACGCTTCATCCTCGATACGAAAGTGGGCAGGGGATGGCCGAACATTCAAAAGCCAATTGCGAGGGCGCCAGTGACGGCTGTCCAGGGACCGGTATGACCGATCTGGAGCTGTCGCAGTGGTTCATTCGCGAAGTCTTTCCTTTGGAAGCGTCCTTGATGCAGTTCCTGCACCGCAATTGGCGTAACGAAAGCGATCTTAACGATCTCCGCCAGGATGTGTATGTGCGCCTATACGAGAGCGCGCGCAGCGAGCTACCCGATCCGGTTAAGCCGCTCCTCTTCGCAGTTGCCCGCAACCTCATTATTGATCGCATTCGCAAAACCCAAGTCGTTCCCATCGATGCGGTATCTGATATCGATACGCTCGACGTCGCATCCGCATCGCCGAGCCCCGAGCGGAACGTCATAGCGCGCGATGAATTGCGC
>DATHQA010000181.1:0-4851 GCA_035483375.1 Rhizomicrobium sp.
GAAACTGTTCCGCGAACGTCTCGATTCCCTGAACGATCCGCTCGATCCCGGTTTCGGCTTCGATCTCATCCGGCTTTGCGCGGAAAAATCCGAACGCACGAATCCGCAGACCATCGGCTTCGATGCGAACGACAATAAAGACAAAGAAACCGGCTTCCTTATAGATCGCCTGTCCGCGCGTTTCGGTTCGCATCGCGTGATGCGCTTCGTACCGCAGGACACGCATATCCCCGAAGCCGCCGCGATCGCAGCACCCGCACAGCAGACACCAAAACAAAAATGGCCTGCGCGGCCCGAACACGAACCGCCGCGCCGGCCTTTGCGCCTGTTCGCGAAACCCGAGCCCATCGAAGCGATGGCCGAAGTGCCGGATGGTCCGCCTCTGCGCTTCCGCTGGCGCCGTGCGTTGCATTCCGTCGCGCGCGCGGAGGGCCCCGAACGCATCGCGATGGAGTGGTGGCGCATGCGCGAGCATACGCCGACGCGCGATTATTTCCGCGTCGAGGATCACGAAGGCCGCAGATTCTGGCTTTATCGCGACGGACTTTTCGACCGCGAAACCAAAGAGCCGCGTTGGTTCGTGCACGGGCTTTTCGCATGAGTTATGCCGAAATCGCGGTCACGACGAATTTCTCGTTCCTGCGCGGGGCTTCGCATCCGCAGGAACTCGTCGTCGCGGCCGCGCATTACGGCCATCACGCCATCGGCATCGCCGACCGCAACACGCTTGCGGGCGTCGTGCGCGCTTACGATGCGGTCGAGCATCCCGATCTGCCGATAAAACCGAAATTGCTTGTCGGCTGCCGTCTCGTTTTCGTGGACGGCACGCCGGACATTCTCGCCTACCCGCAAAACCTCAAGGCCTATAATCGCCTGTGCCGTTTGCTCACCACGGGCAAGATGCGCGCGCCGAAAGGCGAATGCATCTTATGTTTCGACGATCTGCTCGAATGGCAGGAAAGCTTGCTGCTCGTCGTCATGCCGCCCGCGCGCTTCTGCCGGGAGACGAAAGATACCCTCAAACGCCTCGCACACGCACGCGGACGCGTCTGGCTTGCTGCCGCCATGCTTTATCGCGGAGACGACAAACGCCGTCTGAAGAAATTGCAACGCCTCGCGAACGAAACGCGCACGCCGCTCATCGCGACCAATGACGTGCTTTATCACGATCCCGAACGGCGCGAATTGCAAGATGTCGTCACCTGCATCCGCGAACATGTGACACTCGACACGGCCGGGAGATTATTGCAAGCCAATGCCGAACGTCATCTGAAACCCGCGGAAGAAATGATGCGCCTATTCCGCGATGCGCCCGACACCATCGCCGAGACACAACGCTTCGCGGATCGCATCGAATTTTCGCTCGCGGAATTGAAATATTACTATCCCGATGAGCCTGTGCCGAAAGGTAAAACGGCGCAACAACATCTCGAAGATCTCACCTGGGAAGGCGCGGCGCGACGCTATCCGGACGGCATCCCCGATACTGTGCGCGCAACATTGCAAAAAGAACTCGCGCTCATCGAGAAGCTCGAATACGCGCCTTACTTCCTCACCGTGCGCGACATTGTCGGCTTTGCGAACAAACGCAAAATCCTATGCCAGGGGCGCGGCTCCGCCGCCAATTCCGCGGTGTGTTACGCGCTCGGCATCACGGCCGTCGATCCGAACCAGATCGATCTTCTGTTCGAGCGTTTCATCTCGCAGGAGCGCCGTGAACCGCCCGATATCGATGTCGATTTCGAGCACGAGCGGCGTGAAGAAGTCATTCAGGATGTTTACAATCGCTACGGTCATCATCGCGCCGCGCTGACGGCAACCGTCATCTGCTATCGACCGCGCAGCGCCATTCGCGAAGTGGGAAAAGTGTTCGGCCTCACCGAAGACATCACCGCTGCAATGGCGAGCGGTGTGTGGGGCAGTTACGGCAGCAGTCTGCGCGAGAAAGAAGTGCGCCAGGGCGCGCTCGATCCTTACAACACGCTCATCGAACGTGCGGTAGAACTCGCAAACGAACTCATCGGTTTTCCGCGCCATCTTTCGCAGCATGTCGGCGGCTTCGTGCTCGCACGCGACCGGCTCGACGAGATCGTGCCTATAGGTCCCGCCGCAATGGACGACCGCTATTTCATCGAATGGGACAAGGACGATATCGACCGCCTGCGCATGATGAAGGTCGATGTGCTCGCGCTCGGCATGCTCACCTGCATCCGCAAGGCGTTCGATCTTATTCATCTACACGGCGGCGAGCTTTACGATCTCGCAAGCGTCCCGCGCGAAGATCCTGCCGTGTACGAAATGCTTTCGCGCGCCGATGCCATCGGCGTATTTCAGGTGGAAAGCCGCGCACAAATGAACATGTTGCCGCGCCTTAAGCCCAGAAAATTCTACGATCTCGTTATCGAAGTCGCGATTGTACGGCCCGGTCCCATCCAGGGCGACATGGTGCATCCTTATCTGCGGCGGCGTGCAGGGATTGAGAAAGTCGAATATCCATCGCCCTCGCCCGAGCACGGTCCCGAAGACGAACTCGTTCAGGTACTCGGCAAAACAAACGGCGTGCCGCTGTTTCAGGAACAGGCGATGAAGCTTGCCATCGTAGCGGCGAAATTCACATCCGAGGAAGCAAACGGTTTGCGCCGCGCGATGGCGACGTTCCGCAATGTCGGCACGATCCACAAATTCCGCGAGAAGATGGTCGGCAATATGATCGCGCGCGGTTACAAGCCAGATTTTTCGGAGCGCTGCTTCAAACAGATCGAAGGTTTCGGTACTTACGGTTTCCCCGAAAGCCATGCCGCGAGTTTTGCGCAACTCGCTTATGTCTCTGCGTGGATCAAATACCATCGTCCCGCGGCGTTTGCCTGCGCATTGCTCAATTCGCAACCGATGGGTTTCTACGCGCCCGCAGAAATCGTGCGCGATGCGCGCGAACACGAAGTAGATGTACTCGAAGCGGATGTGAATTTCAGTTTCTGGGACAATACGCTGGAGCGGACTACGAACGGCGCGCTCGCGGTACGTCTGGGCTTCCGCCAGATCGAAGGTTTCAAGGAGGAGCCTGCGTGGCAAATCGTGAGAGCGCGCGGCTATGGCTTCACAAGTGTCGAAACACTTATCCAACGCACCGAATTGCCCAAGCGTGCGCTGATGGTTCTCGCTGAAGCCGATGCATTCCGTTCGTTTCAACTCGATCGCCGCGAAGCCTTATGGAAGATCAGGCGACTGAGCGATGCGGCACCTTTGCCGCTTTTCGAAGAACGCCGCGAAACACGGGAAGTCACGGCCCCCTTGCCGTTCATGCCGCTCAGCGAGCACGTGATCGCCGATTATCAGACGATGCGTCTTTCGCTGAAGGCTTATCCTACACAATTCCTGCGCCCGCTTTTCGAATCCGAAGCAATTGTAAGCTGCAAAGAAATTGCGGGCACGAAGGATGGTGCCTATGTGCGTTGCGCGGGCATTGTTCTTGTGCGGCAGATGCCCGGTGCGAAAGGCGTTGTCTTCGTCACGCTCAGCGATGAAACGGGCATCGCCAATGTCGTCGTCTGGCCCTCGGTGTTCGAAGAGCATCGCAAAGAGGTGATGGGCTCGCGGCTGTTGCTCGTCGAAGGCCGCATCCAGCGCAGCCCCGAGGATGTGATCCATCTCGTCGCCGAGCGCATGACCGACCGTACGCATGATCTCGCGCGATTGTCCGAAGGGATATCCATGCCGTCTGAAGTCGGCCATTCGCTGCATCGTCATCCGCGCAATGTGCGCGTGCTGCCGAAATCGCGCGATTTTCATTGAGCGCCGCCATGCAGCTTCCTCTCGATCTCGGTCAAACGCGCACGATGGAATCGGTCCGCAACCGCTTGCGCCGCCATTTCGGAACGCTGCATTACACGCGGCGCGATCCGATTGGACAACTCGTCAAATCCATCATCAGCGGACGCACGAAAGATGCGGTTTCAGGAAATGCGCATACGCAACTTGCGCAACGCTATCGAGATTGGAACCTGCTCGCCGATGCCGAGCCGAAAGACATCCAACGCATCATCACGCGCGTGACATTCTCCGATGCGAAAGCTGAATGGCTTAGTGCGGCGCTGCGCATCATCCGCGCGCGCACGGGCGCGCTCGATCTCGAATTCCTGCGTGATTGGCCCGTCGAATTGGCGCTGACATGGCTCGAGAACCTGCCGGGCGTGGGACGAAAGGTTTCCGCTTCCACACTCAACTTCAGCACACTGCACAAGCCCGCGCTTGTCATCGATACACATGTGCTGCGCGTTTTGCAGCAACTGCAATTCGTGCCGCCGAGTGCCGATGCGAAAATCGCCTTCGACATCATGATGCCTACGCTCGCCGATTGGAGCGCGGACGACCTCTCAGAGCTTCATTGCCTGATCAAAGCGCTGGGACAAACGCTATGTCAGTATTCCATTACCGATTGCGCGGCTCGTCCCCTCAACACATTGTGTCCGCATGCGTGATCTAAGCCGCAAGATCCTCCCGCGAACAACCTTCGAACCCGAGGATAAAATCGGGGCCGAACACGCGCGATGGCGTCTGGAATCCGGGCTTGGCCTCGCCCGCAAGCACGCGCGTCGCAATTTCGACCGAGGTCAGCGCCGTCAGCGTATAGCCTTCGAGCGTACGCATGCGCGACACGACTTTCTCGCCCGCCGCATTCACCGCCTCACCGATGAGAATGCCTTTGCCCGCCGCGCGTTCGGAATCGCTCGGCCCCTCAGGCAGGAAATTGATCGACTGCTTCAGTATGAATTGCATCGGCCCCGTGCTCATAAGCCAACGCCCGAAATTGCCGAGATTGGCCATTTGCTGAATCTGCGGAATGGCTTCGAA
>DATHQA010000182.1:0-5707 GCA_035483375.1 Rhizomicrobium sp.
AGCAAGGAGATGGTGGCGGGCGAAGCGCATGAGGATATTTTGCATGAAACCGAGGAAGCGCTCGTGAAGGAGGCCATGCGTGTCTGAGGCTGCGCGCGCCATTGTGAACGGGGAGACATTGCTGCTCGATCAGGCGGGCGCTGTCTACTGGCCCGCGGAGCAGACGCTTGTGCTTGCCGATCTGCATTTCGAGAAAGGTTCCTCCTTCGCGCGGCGCGGAATGATGCTGCCGCCTTACGACACGAAGGAAACGCTCGCGCGCATTGCGGAACTTTTTGCGCGGCACAGACCCGCGCGCGTCATTTCGCTCGGCGATTCCTTTCACGATGGCGACGGGCCGTCGCGGCTCGATCCGAAATCGCGCGAACAATTGGATAGTCTCATCCGCGCCTGTGAATGGATCTGGATCGAAGGCAATCACGATGCAGCATCGGCGGCCACGCTTGGCGGGCGCGTCTATTCAGAGGTCGCAATAGGAAATCTTCTATTCCGGCATGAGCCGCTTGGCGGCATGCAGATGGGCGAGATCGCGGGGCATCTGCATCCCTGTACAAGCATCACGCGGCGTGGGCGCAGCTTGCGGCGGCGCTGTTTCCTTACGGATGGCGTGCGTCTCGTGATGCCGTCTTTCGGCGCCTATACGGGCGGGCTCGATATGCGCGATGCGGCGTTCGTGCCGCTGTTCGCAAATACGTTCATGGCTTATGCGCTCGGCAGCACGCGCGTTTATGCGGTGGCAGCGCGCGGCGATGCTCAATCGTTGCGGCGGAAGATCACCGAAGACAGCCAGCCCAGAACCATCGCCATCGTGACGGCGGACAATCCGTAAAGCAGCGGCTCGTCATGCGCGAGATTATAGAGGCGGCGTTCGAGGCCCGTCTGGTCCACGAATAGCGGCGTGGATTGCGCGCTGACGACCGTGCCGTTGCGCAGCAGAAACACTTGCGCATTGTATTCGCCGCGCGGCACGGCAGCAGGCACGGGCACGCGCGCACGGAACAGCGACGGGCTCAGGAATTCCACGCCGTCGGAATCTTCGTCGTACAAACCTTCGATGAGTTTGTGGCGGATAAGCGCCTGCAGATAAGGCTCGGCGATTTCGCGCGTGGCCGTGGTGGTCGAGGAGGGCTGCAAATTCTCGAGGCCCAATCCATAGCCTTGCAGTGTCTCCGAGGGCGCGATCGCCGCGAGCGGCCGCGTACTTGCGAGGAAATAATAGGACGGCATGCCGTAGAGCAGCACGCGGTTCGCATTCACCCAGATGCCCGCGACATGCTTCTTCGCGCGCACGGTCATCACGGTGTCCGGCCCGCGCAGGACGACGATGACGTCCTGCGCGCCCGTGACGCCGTTCGCATTCTGGATCGCGCCGAACACGGTGATATCCGTGCCCGTATAATTCGATGTGATCTGGATCTGATCCTGCGAAAGGCCGGAGATGAGATCCTCCGCCGTTGCGGGCCATGCGGCGAGCATGAGAAATCCCACAAAGGCGATCCGCCTCATGGCCCGCCCACTGCGACCGAATAGAGATCGGATGGCGTGACGACGAGGCCTATGAACAGCCGCAATCCCACGCCGAGCACGAGTAGCGCCATGAGCAGCCGCAATTGCTCGCCGCGGAAACGCGAGGCGATCTGCACGCCGAATTGCGCGCCGATGACGCCGCCGACGATGAGGAACAGCGCGAGCATGATATCGACGGAATAATTGTTCACGGCCTGCAACACGGTCGTCACGGCCGTCACGCAAAGGATTTGCAGCAGCGACGTACCCATCACGACATTGGCGGGCATGCGCAGGATGTAGATCATCGCAGGGACTACGACGAAGCCGCCGCCCACGCCCATAACCGCGGACAGCACGCCCACGAAAAAGCCGATGGCGACCGGCGGGATAATGCTGATGTAAAGCTTCGAGACGCGAAAGCGCATCTTGAACGGCAGGCCCTGCACCCAGGTGTGATGGCGCAGGCGCGGCGTCGACGCATGTCCGTTGCGTTCGGCGATGAGCGTGCGCACGCTTTCATTGAGCATGAGGCTGCCGACGGTGCCGAGCAGCGCGACATAAGTCACCGAAACGACAAGCTCGGTCTGGCCCGTGTGGCGCAACAGGCCGAACAGGAATACGCCGATCCCGGTGCCGACCACGCCACCCGCGATCATCACTGCGCCCATCTTGAAATCGACACCGTGCCTGCGCCACTGCGCGATCGCGCCGGAGACGGAGGAGGCCGTCACATGGCTCGACGTCGTCGCCACCGCAACGCTCGGCGGAATGCCGTAGAAGATGAGCAGCGGCGTCAGCAGGAATCCGCCGCCCACGCCGAACATGCCCGACAGAAACCCCACGCCGAAACCCATGCCGAGAACGACCAGCCAGTGGACCGACATCTCGGCGATGGGCAGGTAGATTTCCATCGGTGGGCCTTTAGAGTCGCAAGGATACTAAAGGGATTTATGTCAGGGCATAATCACACTCGCCGTCATGGCCGGACTTGATCCGGCCATCCATCGCCCGCGTGTCTACGCGGGCATATGAGTTCTTCATCACCTGGGTGGCCCGCACTCCGGCGGGCCACGACAAGTATATATTAGCTATGCGAAGCGCCCGTTGGCATGTCCGGCGGAATATTCGCAGCGCGGTTGAGTTCTTCCGGCTTGAAGCCGTCCGCCGCCTTTTGTGCTGCAACGCGGTCGTCATTGGAGATTTGCGTGGAGAGCGCCGTCACGCGCGCCTTGGATTCCGTATCACCCTGCGCCGCAGCAACCGCATACCATTTATAGGCATCGATAAGGCTCTGCGGCACGCCGAGGCCGCGTTCGTAGAGCACAGCGAGATTGAACTGCGAATCCGCAAGGCCCAGCGTTGCAGCCTTGGAGAACCAGCGCGCGGCTTCGGTGTAGTTCTTCGTCACGCCCGCGCCTTCGGCATAGGCGACAGCGAGATTGTGCATCGCCTTGCGATTGCCTTTCTCAGCAGCGGCTTCGTACCAATGCGCCGCTTTCGCAGCATCGGTCACGACGCCATGGCCGCGTTCGTAAAGCGTGCCGAGGCGATATTCCGCGAGCGGTTCGCCTTTCGCGGCTGCGCGCGCAAGCCATTTGGACGCTTCGGCTTCGTTCACCGCCACGCCCTCGCCTTGCAGATATTTGAGGCCGACAAGCAATTCGGCGTTCGCATTGCCCTTGTTCGCAAGCGCGGTCAGCTGATCGATGGGCGTGATGGCGGCCGTCTGCGTGGGCGGCGTCACTTTCGGCATTGCAGCCGGTGAAGCAGGCGGAAGTTTCAGCGCGTTGGGCTTCGGCTCCGCATTCATCGATTGTGTCATCGGCGCAGGTGCAGCGGACGTCGGAGCGGCTGCAGGCGCAGTCGCCGTTGGCGCGGGCGACATGGGCAGCGTCGTTTGCGCAGCAGGCGCCATAGCAGCCGGTGCCGCGCTGTGATTCATGCGCGAGCTGAGTGCTACGCCTGCACCAATCGCGAGGATCGCGATGAGCACGATACCGCCGATGAGCAACGCGCGTGAATTGCCGGATGGTTCTTCTTCCTCGACCTCCTGGCGGCCTGCACCCCAGGTGAAGCCGCCAAGCGTCGGGCGCGCGGTCGTGATGTCGTCGGTGGCTGCCATCGCATGTGCGGCCTTGGCAGAACGGCGGGCGGCGGCGAGATAGGATTCGCCATGCTCGCCTTCGGCATGCGGCGGTATGTCCATCGACTCCGCTGCCATGGGCAGATCGGCCGGATGCATCTCGTCGCCAAACGGCGAATCGGATTCGAACGGCGGCGGCGCGCCGAACGCATCGTGCAGCGTCTGTTCGGCGTCAGGCTGGTCTTGCGCTTCTGCTTCCGGGAAAGGCGGCAGGTCGAAACCGGAAGTGGGGGCAGGTGCAGGCGGAATAACCGGCGCAGCCGCAATGGGGGCGGACATGGCAGGCGCTGGCGCAACGGGAGCGGCCATCGGGGCCTGCATCGCTTCCGAATGCGGCACGCCTTCGATGACTTCGAGCCGGGAAGATGTGTTCTGCAACGCCGCGCGCAATTCGGCGATGGCATCGCGGCTGCGCCTGTCGGCGGCATCGATCTTCGAACCGAGTACTTTGAAATTCTCATCCGCCGCGCCCGATGCCGTCGCGCTTGAGCGCTCCACGCCTTCGAGACGGCCAACAATGTCGGCGATCGCGCGCTCCACGCCGAAGACGCGGCGGTCGAGGCCGTTGTCGCTCGCATTCGCTTCGAGCTTGGCAACCGAGCCGTCGAGACGCGCAAGTGTGCCCGCGATTTGCACTTCGTTCGCCGCATTGCGCGCGGTGAGGCGATCCACCGTTTCGCTGATCCTGGTGATCTCTTCATCCTGCCGCTCGGCGACGGATGTATCGGCCATCGATGCGTTGTAACGCGCTTCAAGATCGGACACGGCCTTGCGGATCGCATCGAGCGCTTCGCCGCCACTGCCGTAACGCATTTCGAATTCGGCGATCGCGGCGTGCGCTTCTTCGATCTTCGCCGCATTGGTCGCATGGCGCGATTCGATGATCGCGAGTGCTTTGAGCAGTTCGTCCGTGCGCGCGGTATGCTTGCCGTCCACCTGCGCGATGGATTGCTCAAGCTCTTGCCGCTTCGCGCCATAGCGTTGATCGATGGCCTGAACGCTTTGTTTCACCTCATCGCGGATATCCGCGTTGCGCTCCTCGATGGCGGCAACGGCCTGCGCGATGGATTGATCGAGCTCCTGCCGCCTCGCGCCAAAGCGCTGGTCGATGGTCTGAACGCTTTGCTTCACTTCATCGCGGATGGCGGCGTGGCGTTCCTCGATATCGGCGATGGCCTGTTCGATGGCGTCATTGTTGTTCGATTGATGCGTGACGATGCGATTGACGACGCGCTCAAGCGCTTCGGCGCGCACATGCGCCGTCGTCTCGATCGCCTTCACGCGTTCATCGACAAGGCCGATGCGCTGGCTCAGATAGGAAGACGTGTTTTCCGCCTGCTCCTGCACTTCGCTCATCTTGCCGACGACGGCTTCGAGCGTCTGTGCGAACTGCGTCATCTGATCGGCGGATTGCGTGGCCGTTTCGGCGATCTGATCGGCGACGCGCGAAAGCCCTTCATTGAGGCCATCCAGCGCATCACGCGTGGCGACGTCGGCCTGTTTGTGTTCGAGCCGGTCGATGCGCTCGCCCAGGCCGATGACATGGGCGCCCAATTGATCGAAGGCCTGCGCCTGCTCGCGGGAGGCGACATTGATCTCGGCGGCAGCCTGGCTCATCGCGCGGCCATTCTCGGACTGGTTGCGCTCGGTCGATTCGAGCCTGCGGGCCATACCGCGCAGCTGCTCCTCGATTCGGCGATAGGCGTTTTGCGTTTCGGACTCGCTGCGGCTGACGCGCGCCAGCATGTCCTGCGTATCGCGGGGATGGGTTATCGGCATGGAGGGTTCCTCGAACACATGCGGCTGGGGTGCCGCTTGCGGCCATGATTCCCGGGAGAGACCTTCGGGGCCGTCCGCAAAACTGCGGAGAATGCGCCTTGTGAGCCATTCGCCGATGGAAAGCCCCTCACGGCGCGCTGCGGCACGCGCCGCCTCCCGCGCTTCGGGTGGGATCCCAGCGACGTTCCAGGGAAGGTCCGTTCGCATCTCGACTCACTGCGCCCCTAATCCGCAACCGAAAGTATCGGTGCCGAGATATTGTGTAAAGAATGCTTA
>DATHQA010000183.1:0-3705 GCA_035483375.1 Rhizomicrobium sp.
TCCTCAATGGCACGCATGCGTGCCATGAGAAAATGCTGATAAGGCCCCGCGCCGTTTCCGAACCACGAATCGTTGGTAACGTTCACAAGCCAGCCCGGACGATCGCCGCTCACAACCTGGCCGGGAAAAATCACCTCATAACAGATAAGCGGACCAACCTTTGGTGCCCCCGGTACGGAAAATGTGCGCGGGCCGGGACCTGGCGTGAAACCACCGGGGCTGTTCACAACCTTGTCGATGCCTACGGAGTGAAAGAAATCCTCTAACGGCAGGTATTCCCCGAACGGTACGAGATGGAATTTGTCGTAAACGGCTTCGAGCGCGCCGCCATGCCCGAAGATATAGAGGCTATTATAAAACTGCCGGTCGCCATCAAGCGCTTGCGTCATGCGCGCGGCTCCCGCGATGAGCACGCTCTTCGTACCCGTGAGGAACACGATGTCGTCGAGCGCCGCGGGCGAATGGTCGAGCAGGAAGGGCGGGGCGGATTCCGGCCAGATGATATGCGTGGGTTCCCATCCGTTCTTCCGTATGGAGAGCATGAGGAGACGGCGCCAATTGCGCTCCATATAGAGACGGCCGAATTTCTCCTTCTCCGGGATATCGGGCTGTACGATGCGAAGCCGCACGCCGGGCACGTCCGCAATGTGAGTACTCGCAAGGCGGAAGGCGCCGCCGATCCACATCACGATGAACAGCGAAAGCATAGAAATAGGTAGCGAAATGCGCATGCGAGGCTTCACAAAAAGCTCGGCCAGTGAAGCGCCGAACAGAACCGTGAGCAGCGAAAGCCCATAGGCACCGAATATTGAGGCGCTCTGCATGATGGGGAGCGAAACGCTCCAGCTATAGGCGGGAAGATTCCACGGGAAGCCCGTGAACATATGGCCGCGCAGCCATTCGGCGATCGAATAGCAGACGGTGAAGGTCAGGATGCGCGTCGCATCGTTGCGCCAGAAGCGAACGGCCACCGCACAGGCAAGCGCGATATAGGTCGCCATGATACCCGGCAGCAGCGTCTCCACGAATGGAATCTGCCAGGCGTGGTTCGCGGCATCGACCGTGAACGCGTAGCCCACCCAATAAAGGCCAATAAGGAACTGCCCAAAGCCGAATGCAAAACCGACAGCGGCCGCGCGGCGCGTGGGATTCGGTCCCATTGCCGCGCCATCGAGCAACAGCACAAGCACCGCGACGCCCAGCAGAAACAGCGGAAAAATCCCGAACGGCGCGAACGCGAATGCCGAAAGCGCGCCCGTGACAAGCGCCACAAGCAATCTGCGCCACCCCTGAAGCGTGCGGAAAAACTCACCCATATGTCACGCCTGTTCGGGCGCGGCAGTTTTGGGCGTCGCGCGAATGCGCAGCCGCTTCACGCGGCGCGGATCGGCCTCCAGCACTTCGAATTCATAGCCCGATGGATGCGGCACAATCTCGCCGCGCTCTGGTACGCGGCCGAGGATCGAAACGACGAGGCCGCCCAGTGTATCGACATCCTCATGCGCGTCTTCGGGCGCAAGCGTAAGGCCCGTCACTTCGGCGAAATGTTCGAGCGATGTACGCGCGTCGGCAACATAAACATTTTCGCCGGCATTGCGCACCTGCTGAAGTTCTTCGTCATGCTCGTCTTCGATATCGCCGACGATCTCTTCGATGATGTCCTCGATCGTGACAAGACCGTCCGTGCCGCCATATTCGTCGATGACAAGTGCGAGATGCGTGTGCGATGCCTGCATCTTGAGCAGCAGATCGAGCAGCGGCATCGAAGGCGGCACAAACAGCAGGTTTCGCCGCAGCGTTGCGATAGGCACGTTGCGCCAGCGGAAACTGCCGTCGATCTCGGTCTCTATGAGACCAACCACATCTTTCAACAGCATGAGGCCGACGGGATCGTCGAGCGTTTCGCGATAGACGGGAAGGCGCGAGTGCTGCGCCTCGCGGAACAACGCCACGAGATCGCAAAGCGGCGTCTTCTCTTCGACCGCCACGATATCGGCGCGCGGCACCATGACGTCGGCCACGCGCAACTCGCCGAATTTGAGCAGATTGGCAAGCATACGCTGCTCCTGCGGCGACAGCGTGCGATCCTCACTTTCGCTCGCTTCCATCACTTCGGCGACGCTTTCGCGCATCGCAGGATTTATGCCGCCGCGCAAAGCGGTCGTCAGCCGTTTCAGCAATGAAGGTTTGTCGTCATGTTGCGAAGCATCGGCCATTTCAGGCGGCCTTCCGCGAGATATAGGGATCGGGGATTTTCAAGGCGGTAAGAATCTCGATTTCGAGGCGTTCCATCTTGCGTGCATCGCGCGATGTCTCATGATCGTAACCGAGCAGATGCAACACGCCATGTACGGCCAAATGCGTTGCGTGATGTGAGAGCGATTTTCCTGCGTCCTTCGCCTCGCGCGCGGTGACGCCGTATGCAATCGCGACATCACCGAGATGGTTCTCGTCATTCTCAAGCGCGGGAAATGAGAGCACGTTGGTCGGCTTGTCCAGCCTGCGGAACTGCGCGTTGAGATCGCGCAGCCTTGCGTCATCGGCCAGCAGGATCGTCACTTCGCACGCGCGCGCGCCGACATGTCCCAATACAAGCAATGCGGCACGCTTCAACATCGCAGGCAGGGTTTTGCTCGAACGCCAGGCGGGTGTTTCGACAACGAGCGTGATCTTCGGGCGCTTCATCGCGGTCAATGCACCAGCGCGCCTTTCAGGCTGTTGGGCATTGTTTCTACAATGCGCACTTTCGCGATTTGACCGATGAGATGTGCCGCATCCATCACATGTACGGCTTGCAAGTAAGGGCTGCGGCCTATGGCTTGTCCTGCTTTCCTGCCCGGCTTTTCGAACAGCACATCCATGACGCGGCTCTCGCAGGATTTGTTGAAGCGATCTGTTTGCACGCGCAACAGCGATTGCAGCGCCTCGAGGCGCGCGGATTTCACATCTTCCGGAATCTGGAATTGCGAGGTCGCAGCCGGCGTGCCGGGCCGCGCGGAATATTTGAACGAGAAGGACGATGCGTATCCGACCGCACGCACAAGCGCCATCGTCGCTTCGAAATCCTTGTCGCTTTCACCGGGAAACCCGACAATGAAATCGGAGGACAGTGCAATATCGGGCTTTGCGGTGCGGATGTGTTCGACAAGACGCAGATAATCTTCCGCTCTGTGCTGGCGGTTCATCTTCTCAAGCACCTTGTCCGAACCGGATTGCACCGGCAGATGCAGGAACGGCATGAGCGCGTCCACATCGGCATGCGCGGCAATGAGATCATCGCCCATGTCGCGCGGATGGCTTGTCATATAGCGCAGGCGTGAAAGCCCATCGATAGAGGCAAGATGGCGAATGAGGCGTGCGAGACTCCACACCTCGCCATCCGCACCCGCGCCACGATAGGCATTCACATTCTGGCCGAGCAGCGTGATCTCGCGAACGCCGCGCGCGACGAGACGCTTCGCTTCGGCTTCGATCTGCGCCGCGGGCCGCGAATATTCGGACCCTCTCGTATAGGGAACGACACAAAACGTGCAGAACTTGTCGCAACCTTCCTGCACGGTCAGAAACGCAACGGCGCCCGTATCGGTAGATTCATCCGGAAGGGAATCGAATTTGTCTTCCGCGGGAAAATCGGTTTCGAGCACATGGCCGCTGCCGCGCATCACACGCGCGATCATCTCCGGCAGGCGATGATAGGATTGCGGC